>NZ_JBHVTL010000017.1:0-203400 GCF_042884635.1 Kitasatospora sp. NPDC058115 | reverse complement strand
GGCGCCGCCCGTGCCACCGGCCCCGCCGGTGCCCGGGCCAGCGCCCGCGGCGCCGGTGCCGGTGGCTCCGGGGGACTGGGTGCCGGTCTTGCCGGCGCCCGCCGCACCGGTGCCCCCGGTGCTGCTGGAGGCGTTGGTGGCACCGGTGCCGCCGTTGGCGCCCGCGCCGCCGGAGGCCGCGCCGCCGGACCCGGAGCCGTTGCCGGAGCCGCCGGAGGCCGCGCCGCCGGACCCGGAGCCGTTGCCGGAGCCGCCGGAGGCCGCGCCACCGGAACCGGAGCCGCCGGAGGCCGCGCCGCCGGACCCGCCCGAGGCACCGCCGGAACCACCCGGCTTGCAGTCCAGCGGGGCGCCCTTCTTGTCGCACTCGCTGGGCTGCGGGGCGTTCTTGAGGACGGTCAGCTCCTCACCGGTGAAGGTGGGGTTGGGGCAGTTGGCGAGCGAGTTGGGGTCGACCGGGCTGGCGTTGCCGGGGATGTGGGTGGACTGCAGGATCCCGCCGCGCACCAGGTTGCGGGGGATCGGCGAGTAGCCCAGCTCGTCGGCCTTGCCCTGGCCGGCGCAGAGCACGTAGGAGATGAAGCGGCTGAGCGCGCTGCCCTTGTCGTCGTTGAAGCGCGGCGGCGGGGGCAGTGCGACGCCCTTGCGCGGCACGATCAGGTAGCTGTAGCTGGAGACCGGGTAGGACCGCGGGTCGCTGTTGGTGTAGACGTCGTTGAGGTTCTGCTGGAGGAAGTTCGGGTCGCTCGGCGGGGTGCTGTCGTCCACGCCGCGGATCTTGGCGGCGGTGAGGGCGACGGCGACGTTGGACGCGGTGGGCAGCGTGAAGTACCCGGCCGGGTTCAGCACCTTGACGACCGGCCAGCTGCTGGCCTTGGCGAAGGCGTACTCGTCGTAGCCGATGGTGCCGAGGCCCGCGGAGCCCATGATGTAGTTCGCGACGACGTCGGAGCCGTTGAGCGCGGTCATCCGGCCGGACTTCGGGAAGAACTCCGTGTAGTCACCGCAGGGCACGTTGTTGACGCTGCGGCAGTAGGCCTCCCAGTCGGACTTGTAGGTGTGCTGCATCCAGCGGGTGAACTGGGCGGTGGCGCCCGAGCCGTCCGAGCGGATGACGGGGGTGATCACGGTCGACGGGAGCGCCTTGCCGTAGTCGTTGGTGATCCGCTGGTCGTTCCAGTTGGTGATCTTGCCGGTGAAGATGTCGACGATGGTCTTCGGCGACAGGCGCAGGTCGCGGACCTGCTTGCCGCCGACCGACAGGTTGTACATGAACGCGGTGCCGCCCGCGGTGATCGGGACGTAGGAGTACCCGTAGACCGGGTTCTCGATGTTGCCCGCGCCGCCGGTGTGGCCGTTCTCGCCGAGGCCGGTGTCGACCTCGGTGCGGAAGGGGACGTCGGAGGCGGTGAAGTCGTTCTGCCCGATGGCCCACTGGGCGCGGCCGGCCGCGGAGCCGGTCGCACTGAAGTTGATCTTGATGCCCATCGGGTTGACGTCGTTGCGCCACTGGTCGATGGCCGGACCGGCCCAGCTCGACCCGTCGGCGTTCAAGGAGGTGGCCGCGAACGCCGGGACGCTCTGCCCCAGCAACAGCGCGCCCGCGGTCAGGCACAGGGTGAGCAGCATGGCAGCGGTACGTGCCACGGGTCGGCGGACGGCCTCCCACGACATGGGGACTCCTCTGGTACGGAGGGTGGTTGTTACGGACATCAGCGCACTCCCGCCACGGCGGTCCCGGCGGTCCCGGCGGTGCGGTGCGCTCCCGCCACCGAGACCCCGCCGGCCGCGGCCGTCCGGTGCCGGGCGCCGCTCTCGGCGGCCCGGGCCGCACGGTCGATCCGCCGGCGCTGGCGGCGGGTCAGCTGGCCGGGACGGCGGCCGCCGATCACCCGGGCGGTGACGAAGAGGATCAGCACCACGGTCATCAGGGTCAGCGCGGCCGCGAAGGCCCGCGCGACCATGTCGGGGTACGGCGTCTTGACGTAGTTCCAGATGAAGAGCGGCAGCGACACCTGGCGGTCGCTGAACGGGTTGGCGTTGAGCTGGGTGGTGAAGCCCGAGGTGAGCAGCACCGGCGAGGTCTCGCCGACGCCGCGCGCCATGCCGAGCACCACCGCGGTCACCAGGCCGGGCCGGGCGGTCGGCAGCACGACGTTCCACACCGTGCGCCACTGGCTGCCGCCGAGCGCGAAGGACGCCTCCCGCAGGGTGCCCGGCACCAGCCGGATCACCACCTCGGCGGCGCGGGTGACGATCGGCATCATCATCACGGTCAGGGCCAGCGAGGCGGCGAACCCGCTCTTCTCGAAGCCCAGGGTGATGATCACCACGCCGAGGATGAACAGGCCGGCCACGATGGACGGCAGCGCGGTCATCGCCTCCACCAGGGTCCGCACCGGGCGGGCCATCCGGCCGCCGACCTCGGACATGAAGACCGCCGCGGCGATGCCCAGCGGAACGGCGAACAGCGTGGCCAGGCCGAGCTGTTCGAGCGAGCCGATGACGGCGTGGAGCGCGCCGCCCGAGGTGATCGGGGAGAGCGCGGAGGTGGTCTCCATCGACTCGGTGAAGAAGTTGAGGTGCTGCGCCGCCTCGTAGCCGCGCATCGCGATGTAGCCGATCTGGTCGGCGATCAGCGCCAGCACCAGCAGTCCGGCGCTCCAGGCGACCACCGACACCAGTCGCTCGCGCACCAGCAGCGCGCCCCACTGGAGCCCTCCGAGCAGGGTGTACCCGGTGAGGAAGAGCAGGTACCAGCAGATCAGGAAGCCGAGGGCGCCGCTGAACGGCATGACCCGCTCGTAGAGGATCCAGTCCAGCGCCAGCGAGCCGGTGAGCGCGCCGAGGACGGTCAGCACGTCCTCGCGGGTTACCCCGCCGATCCGGATCTTGCGCTCGGGCGGTGGTGCGGCCTTCTCCCGGGCCGGTGCGGGCACGGTCTCGGCCGGCAGGTCGAGGGTGGTCATCGGGTCGTCCCTTCACGACGGGGCGGCAGCGGGCGGGGGCGGGGGAAGAGGTCCACGGTCAGTCCGCCGTCGCCGCGCCGGAACGGGACCGGTTGATCACGAACCCGGCCGCCACGTTCACCAGCAGGGTGAGCCCGAACAGCACCAGGCCGGCCGCCATCAGCGCGGAGAGCGAGAGCGGGTCCGACTCGCCGTAGCGCAGGGCGATCAGTGCGGAGATCGAGTTGGCCCCGTTCTCCAGGACGTGGGTGATCTGGTCGAAGCTGGGCGAGATGATCAGCGCGACGGCGATCGTCTCGCCCATCGCGCGCCCGAAGCCGAGCATCACGGAGCCGATCACACCGCCGCGGCCGAAGGGCAGCACCACCGTGCGCACCATCCCCCAGCGGGTCGAGCCGAGCGCGTACGCGCCCTCCCGCTCGCCCTGCGGGGCCTGGGAGAACACCTCCCGGCTGAGCGAGGTGACGATCGGGATGATCATCAGCGAGACGACCACGCCGGCGATGAAGGTCGACGAGGTGTAGGAGGTGCCGATGTCACCGGTGCGCACCTTGAGGAACGGGATCGTGTCACCGAGGTGGTTGGACATCCACCGGGAGAAGCCGATGATCCGCGGCTGGAGGAAGAACAGGCCCCAGAGCCCGTAGACGATGCTGGGGATCGCGGCCATCAGGTCGATCAGCGAGACCAGCGTCGCCCGGAGCCGGACCGGCGCGTACTCGGCGATGAAGACGGCCGTGGTCAGCGCCACCGGCACGGCGATCACCAGGGCGATCACGGCAATCAGCAGGCCGTTCGGCAGCACCGAGGCGATGCCGAAGTCGTGCGCCTGGGTGAGCCACTTCTTCTCGCTGAAGAAGGAGAAGCCCACCACGCGCAGGGCGTCGGCGCCGCGCAGGATGAGGAAGAAGGCGATCAGGCCCATGATCGCGAAGACTGAGAGCCCGGCCGCGCGCAGGAGACCGCGGAACACCCGGTCGCCGGGCGTGGACGGGGCGGTGATGGTGCGGGGTACGTCGGGGTCCGGCTGGCCTGGAGTCTCGGCGAACGGTGTCGCGGGCTCGGCGGCGGCTGTCATGGTCTGCTCTCCGGCGCGCTCGGTACGGGACAGGTGCAGGGGGGACTGGCGGGAAGCGGAAGGCACTCGGCGGGGCCGGAACGGCGGCCCCGCCGAGTGGGGACGCGCGCCGTCAGGCGCGCGGTCCCGGACGCAGGCGCGCCCAGAGACCGGACGCCCCGGCGGCGATCCGCGCACCGGCCGGCGTACCGGCCAGGACGAGCGCCAGCGGGCCGCCCACCAGGAGGACCGCGCCGGTGATCAGCGCGATCGGCAGGAGCAGCCGCGCACCGCCGGAGCGGTCGGCGGCCGGGGACCCGGCGGCGACCGGGGCGGCCGCGATCGGCCCGGAGGAGGCGGCCGGGGTCGCGGTCGCCTTGGCCGGGGCGGCGGGCGGCGCCGTCGTACCGGCCGCGGGAGCCGCGGCGGTACCGCCGGCCGCGGCCGCACCGGTGCCGGTGGTGCCGGCGGAGCCGGATCCCGACGAGCCGGACGAGCCCGAACCGGAGGACCGCGTGCCGCCGGTCGACCCGCTGGTGCCGGTGGAACCGCTGCCGGTGGTGCCGGTGGTGCCGGTGGAGCCGGTGCCGGAGTCGTCGGCCGGGGTCACCGAGCCGTCGGTGTCGGTGGACCCGCTGCCGCCGGACGACCCGCCCGACCCGCCGGTGGTGCCGCCACCGCTGTCACCACCGCTGTCGCCACCGGTGCCGCCGGTCCCGCCGCCGTTGCCACCGGTCCCGCCGGTGGTGCCGCCGTCGGTCCCGCCGGTGGTGCCGCCGTCGGTGCCGCCGTTACCGCCCTCGGGCTTCGGCTGCTCGGGCCCGGTCTGGTTGCCGGGGTAGGTGCCGTCCTGCGCCGCGACGTGCGTCACGGCGGACTGCGCCTGGGTGCGCTGGGCGTCCGTCAGTGCGAGGAACCCGGCGGTCAGGTGCCCGGGCTCGTTGCCGTAGCGCTGTCCCTCGGCGGGGTCGGTGACCCGCCGCAGGAAGTCCGACGCCGCCTTCGCCTTCTGCGCGGAGAGACCGCCGGTCGGCATCATCGCGTACTGCACGACGGCCAGCGGGTACGCCTGGGCGGCCTTCGAGAAGTCCGTGCCCTCCACGCCGTACGGCAGCCGCTGGGTGCCGGAGGCGGCCTCGGTCGGCATGGTGTCGAGGGCCGTCCGGAGGGTGTCCAGGGTCGGCGTCACGAAGTGCCCGGCCGGGTTGCGCAGCGCGGCCTCGGACATGCCGTAGGCCTTGGCCTGGCCGCTGTCCATGATCGCGAACAGTCCGCGGCGGCCCGGGTCGACCGGCGGGCAGCTGGGGTGCTTGCCGTCGACGTCGGCGTCCGGGAGCTGGCAGGTGGGCTTGTTCATCAGGAGGTTGCGCGCCACCTGGGCCAGCCCGTTGTTGAGCGGGTTGATCTCGTAGGACTTCCACTGGTTGGGACCGGAGTAGTCCTGGATCCGGATCGCGTTCACCGGGTAGCCCGGGAAGGTCGGCTGCGGCCGGTAGAAGGTGTTGAGGTGCATGCCCCACTGGTCCGGCTCGCCGCGCAGGAAGGCCGCGGCCTCCGGGTCGGCGGCGATCCAGGAGGTCAGCTGGTAGATCAGGTCGGTGGTGCCACCGAGCACGATCGGGGCCGAGTCGGCCAGCCAGGACTGGTCGGTGCACTTGGGGAAGCGCTGGCCGCCCGCCGGGTCGAGCTGGTTGATGCCGAGGAAGTCCGGGTCCTCGAAGATGCAGACCGGGTTGCCGGCGACGGAGTCGATGGTGACGCCCTTGGCCATCGCGTAGGACTGGGTCAGCATCTTCGCCAGGAGCCGCGGGGTGAGGTTCAGGTTCTTGATCTGCCCGGAGTTGACGACGTCGTCGACCCGGAAGGCCACCGAGATCGCCGAGGTCGCCAGCGGGGCGTAGACGTACGGCCGGGTGGCCGGTTCGCTCTCCGGCAGCGCGGTCAGCGCGACGTCCGGCCCCTTCTTGTCCCGGAAGTTGGCCCGGGCCTGCGGCTCACCGGTGTTCGAGACGTAGTCGACGCCGAGCGGCGCGGATCCCTGGCACAGGCCCGCACGCCACTGCTGCATCGCCCGGTTGGCCATCGCCAGGCCGCCCACCGTCAGGTCGATGGCGGTGGCCTCGCAGTCGCCCGCGGTGGGGGCGAACTCCAGCGGGATGACGGTCCGGTTCTCCCAGGCGCAGGCCTCGCCCGGGTTCCAGGTGTCGTTCTCCGCGCCGTTCATCGCGAAGACCGACTCCGACGCCATCGCGAAGAAGCCGCTGATGGCCGGGTTGTCGAGCGAGTGGTCCTTGCAGTTGATCTTGAGGTTCTCGTCGGTCCAGCCGAGCGAGTCACCGCCGTAGTTGGCCTCCACCACCAGCGAACAGGGGTGGTTGGCGTCGCAGTTGAGGCTCTGGCTCTCCTGCGAGGTCCAGACCTCGATGTCCGCCTCGCCGCGGCCGTCCGGGCCGGTGACCCGGACCGCGCCGTTGAAGGGGAACTCCGGTGTGATGGTGCCCGGCGGGGGCGCCGGCTGGAGGAAGCCCTTGGACGGGTCCTGGTTGAACTTGGTGCTGCCGTAACAGTCCTGCACGGTGGGGTTCTTGCCGCGACACTGGTAGATCCGGACGGGATAGAGCTCCTGGCCGGTGGAACTGTTCAGCTTGACGAACTTCACCGGATTGCCGAACGGGTCGACGGTCGGGGTGAAGCCCTCCCAGGAGACGTGGACCACCTCGTTGGTGAGGTTGGTGGTCGAGGAGACCGTCACCTTGCCCTTGGCGCCGTACGTCCCGGACGCCGGGTCCCAGACGGCCGGTCCCTCGACGGTCGTCGCCGTGGCGGCCGCCGCCTGCGAGGTCGTTCCGGCCCCCATCGGGAGGATCGCCGAGACCCCTACGACGACCCAGGCCGTCCCCAGCGCCAGCAGTCCCTCTTTCCACCTCCCCAGGGCTCTCGAACCCGGTGGACGGACTCTCATGACGTGCACCTCCAGGGACGCGCTGCGCGCGTAGACGGGGAACCGGCCGGACCCCGGCGCGAGTGGCCAGATGCCGCCGATGGTCCGTCACCATTCGGCCAGCCGTACATGGACGCCGTGGATCGCCAGGGTGTACGAGGCCACAACACGCCTGCGAACCAGCCTTGTTGATCGCACGTCACCGGCTGTTTCCCGGAGCGCGGAACAGCGGGGCCCGGACACCCGGACCCCGCCGCCGTCATCTGGTGCGTGTCAGCTGCCGGCTTTGAAGGTGAAGGAGAGCGAGCCCACCGACTGGCCCGCGGTGAAGAAGGTGGTGTTCAGCTTGGTGTCGAGGTACTTCGCACCCTCCTCGTCCACCTGGAGGTCGGAGGCCTGCAGCGAGGAGGCGGCGGCGTTGCCGGAGATCGTGGTGTCACCGGCCGGGTCGAGCAGCGCGACCGGGGTGGTGCCGCCCTGCGGGACACCGGTGATCTGCCAGGTGGTGACACGGAAGGCGAGGTCCTTGAAGACGGCGGACTTGCCGGTGCGCAGGTTGATGAAGAGCAGGCCGCCGCCCAGCTGGACGTCGCCGTAGTACGCCGGGAGGTTGGCGGAACCGCCGGTGACCGGGAACGACGCGGACAGGCCGGTCGCGCTGTCGTAGGAGCCGGTCGCCGTCGGGAGGGCGAAGACCATGACGCCCGCCGAGAGGGAGTTGACGAGGAAGGTGTTGCTCTCGTTCACCACGGCGCTGCCGGTGGCCGGGGTGGCGGCGTCGGCGGTGGCCGAGGCGGCCGCACCGGTGGTGGCGAGCACAACAGCGGTGGCAACGGCGGCGAGACGGGCGCTGGTGCGGGACATACTGCTCTCCTAGGTGTGCAAGATGGAACGATCCGGCCATCGGGCCGTGAGTTCGTACTGTGCGGTGGTGCCTTCACGCGGTGGTGCGGTGGTGCCGCCGGGCCGCGGGCCCTGGGGAGCGGCCCGGCGTGGCCGGGGGGCCGGGGGGGGGGGCCCCGGCCCCCGGGGGGGCGGGGGGGGGGGCGCCAGGTGGGGGGGGGGGGGGGTGCCCACGCCCCCGCCCCCCCGGGGGGGGGGCCATCCGGGGGGGGGGGGGGGGGGCCCGGGGGGGGGGGGCCGGGGGGGGGGGGCGGGGGGGGCGGGGGGGGGGGGGGGGGGCGCCCCTGGCCGCCGGGAGTACGGGGGTGCGATCAGCTGGTGGCGTGGGTGGTGCTGCCACAGGCGCCGACCGGCAGGGTGCGGAAGCCGTAGCTGGTGATGTCCGCGGCGGCGACGGAGTTCTTGCAGATCCAGCCGTTGGTGCCGAAGATCGCGCGCAGCGCGGTGCCCTGGGTGTCGGTGGCGTTCCAGTTGGCCTCACGGACGACGTTGTAGATCACGCGGCCGAAGGAGGTGTTGGAGAAGGCCAGGGTCAGGACGTGGGTGGTGGGGTCGATCGGGACGACGTTGTCGATCGAGCGGACGGTCAGGGCCCCGGCCTGGTCGCTACCGGCACCGTGGCCGTTGTAGACCTGGCCGATGTAGTGGGCGACGGAGTAGGGGACGATCGCGTCGGCGTCGTTCAGGATCGGGTCGGTGCCCTGGTTCTCCTGGACGGTGGGGTTGGCCGTGACGCAGGCGCCACCGTTGGACAGGCCCAGCGCCTGGAGGAAGAAGGAGCGGGTGCCGGAACCGTTCTGCGGGAGGTAGGCCTTGATGGTGCCGCCCACGCCCGTGTAGCCCGGGATCTGGTTCCAGTTGGTGTAGGTGCAGTTGTAGATGTTGACCAGGTCGGCCTTGCTCAGGTTCGCCGGGGCGTGGCTGCCCGTGGTGGTGGTGGCGTAGCTGACGGCGTCCTTGGCGAAGGCCACGAACAGGTCGGTCAGCGGGTCGCCGGCGGCGCCGCCCGGGACGCTGTTCTTCGGGCCGCGCGAGGAGCGGGCGAAGTCGACCGTGGCCTTGTTGGTGGCGTCCAGCGCCGAGATGCCGGCGGACGAGCCGTTCGGGCGCGCCAGCGAGGTGGCACCGGTCTTGGTGGTGATCGGCGAGGAGCCGGTCGCGTCCCAGCTGTACAGACGCGGCAGGGTGCTGCTGGCGCCCAGGAACGCGTTGTAGTCGGTCGAGAACTGGTTCAGGACGGCCTGGGTGGTGTCCGAGCCGACACCCACGATGTCCTGCGCGAGCGGCAGGGTGGGCAGGGTCGACGGGTCGGCGACGGCGGTGCCGCTGGCGACGGTGGCGACCGAGGTGGCGATGGCGGCGGCGGCGAGCAGCTTGGCAGCGGTCTTGCGCATGTTCCTGTTCCTCCGGTGGGAGAGACGTACATCGCTTGCCCGGGTACTGGTCGTCAGTCCCGGGGCCGTGAGCCGCGTCCGCGGCGGCCCGTTCCGGCAGTGCCGATCCTGTCGGTCGGCGCGGTTCCGTCGGAAGGGCGGACGACCGCCGCGGGCAATTGTCGATTTCTCGGTTCGGAGAGGTTTAGCAACAGGTCAGCGCGGCCGTGAAGGGGGGGAAAGCCGCAGGTCAGGGGCCGGTGACGTTCTTCTCCAGGTGGCGACTCGGGGGGTTGCCGGATACCTGTGCTTCACCGGAAGAGGGGGAAACGGGGGCGCGGCGGGGGCCAACGCGAGAAGCCGCCCGAGGGCGGCTGGAGGCGGCGGTTCACGACCCGTCAGAACGGCCAGGCGTCGTCCCGTCCGGAGCGGCGCAGGTCCTGTCCCAGGCGCTGGAGTCCGGCGAGGAACCCGGTCACGCCGGCCTGGCACTGGTCGCGCCGCAGGTACCCGCGGGCGCTGCGGGCCACCGGTCCGGCGGCTTCGGCGCCCGGGCGGGTGGTGCGCACCGGCAGGTACGCCGTCCACACCCACAACCGCGCCTCGGACTGGCCGACGGTACATCGCAGCGCGGTCCGCTCGATGATCAGCTCGCGGACCGCATCGGCGAGTTCAGCCTCACCGCGGTAGGTCCGCACGCCGACGCCGAGCTGCCGCCCGTTGGCCGCGCGCAGCGCCCAGGAGAGCGAGCGGTCCCCCACCGGGACGGTCAGCAGACGCGGACCGCGCCGGTCAGCGGACATCGGACGTTCTCAACGACGGCCCGCGTTCCGTGAGTTCGGGAAGCTCCAGGGCCGGCTGCTTGGCCAGCAGCACGACGAAGCGCCGGAAGGCGTTCTGACAGGTGGCGTACCGCTCGTAGGCACGGCTGGACCGCACCTCCGGCAGGGTCCGCGACCCGGGGATCACCCAGATCCAGCCGATGCCGTCCCGGACGTGCGTGATCCGGGCGGTGAGCCCGTCCGCGCCGGCCCGTAAGCCGTCGAAGACGCGCTCCGCCTCCCCGGCCGTCTCGTACGCGGCCGGGGTGACCGCGACGACGCGTCCGTTCGGTGCTTTCAACTGCCATCGGTACCGCCCGTCCGGTGCCCGTTCGGCCCGGAACCCCCCTCGACCTGCCCCTGCTGCGGTGTGACCGCGGCTCGACGCGTCCACTGCTCCCCCACAGTCCGGTTTCTCTCCGAGACGGGAGTAAAGCTATGTGTGCACACGAGAGCGCCGGAAGGCCGTGAAAAGCACAACTTGCTCCGTTGGCCGGGAAGTTCTCTCTCGTTAAACTTTCACCGGGTGCACACCAACCGCGCGCCAACCAAACCCGGCACGGATCCCCGTCGTTTACAAACTGTTCGAACGGACCCCGACGGGGACCCACCGGCCGCACGGGTGTTCAGAGCCGGGCCGTCCACCGCACCCGGGTGCCCCGGCCGTACGGGCCGGGCTCGTGCCAGGCGTCGCCGCCGAGCGCCTCGGCCCGCCGCGCCAGGTTCCGCAGGCCGCTGCGCCGCCCGCCCTCGGGGATGCCGACGCCGTCGTCGGTGACGGTCAGCAGGACCCCGGGGCGCCCGCCGCGGTCCAGCGACTCCGGATCACCGCCGACCGGGCGTCCGCCGTCGTCCAGGTGCACGGTGGCGTCGACCTCGACGCCGACCCGGGAGGCCCGGGCGTGCCGGGCCGTGTTGGAGAGCATCTCCCGCAGCGCGGCGAGCAGTTGACGGCCGGTCTTCTCGCCGACCAGGCTCTCCACCGGGCCGACGAAGGAGACCGAGGGCTTGAAGCCGAGCGCCGCCGCGGTCTGGCTGCACTCGCGCAGCGCCCGGGTCCGCAGGGTGTCCGGCTCCTCGCCGTGGTCGTCGTGCTGGAGCGCGTAGATGGTGGTGCGGACCTCCTGGATGGTGGCGTCCAGCTCGTCCACCGCCTCGCCGATGCGGACCTTCACCTCCGGGACGATGGCCCGCCGGGCGGCGCCCTCCAGCATCATCCCGGTGGCGAACAGCCGCTGGATGACCAGGTCGTGGAGGTCCCGGGCGATCCGGTCGCGGTCCTGGAAGACGGCGAGCCGCTGCTGGTCGCGCTGGCCCTCGGCGAGCCGCAGCGCCAGCGCGGCCTGCGAGGCGAAGGTCTCGGCGAGCTGCTTCTCGGCCTCGGAGAACGGCACGGCCCCGCGCGAGCGCCAGACGCAGAGCCCGCCGAGCACCCGCCCGGCGGCGACCATCGGCACGGCCAGCGAGGGCCCGAAGCTGCGAGCGAGCCGGATCACCACGGTCGGGTCGGTGGACATGTCGTCGAGGTGGACGCTCTCCCCCTTGAGCAGCCGGGAGGCGAAGCTGTCCGGCGGCAGCAGCTCGCCGCGGACGAACTCGGCGGCCTCCCCGGAGGCGTGGGCGACCCGCAGCTGACCGTCCCCGGTCGGCAGCAGGATCATCCCGAGCGCGGCGTCCGCCAGCTCCCGGACCTGCTCGGCCGCGACGGTGAGGGCGACCTCGGCCTCGTCGGTGGAGAGCAGCGCGGTGGTCACCGCGGCCGCGCCGGCGATCCACCGCTCCCGGCGCCGGCCCTCCTCGTAGAGGCGCGAGTTCTCGATCGCGACCCCGGCCGCGGCGGCCAGCGCGTGCACCACCTGCTCGTCCTCGGGGGTGAAGGCGCCGCCCCCGCGCTTCTCGGTGAGGTAGAGGTTGCCGAACACTTCGTCGCGGATCCGGATCGGCTCGCCGAGGAAGGTCCGCATCCCGGGGTGGTGCGGCGGGAAGCCGTACGAGCGCGGGTCGGCGGTGAGGTCGGTGAGCCGCAGCGGCTCGGGCCGGTCGATCAGCGCGCCGAGGATGCCCCGGCCGACCGGCAGCTCGCCGATCTCCCGGACGGTCTCCTCGTCGACCCCGACGTGGATGAAGTCCTGCAGCCCGTGGCCCCCGGGGGCGACCACCCCGAGCGCGGCGTACCGGGCGTCCACCAGTTCGGCGGCGCCGGCCGCGATCCGGTGCAGGGTGGCGTGCAGGTCGAGCCCGGCGCCGACCGACACCACGGCCTCCAGCAGCCGCTGCATCCGGTCGGTGACGGCGGCGGCCGACTGCAGCCGCTCCGACACCTCGGTGACCAGCGTGTCCAGCCCGAGCGAGGAGATCTCGGGCACGCGGTGCGGCGCCTGGTCGGGCTCCGGCTCCGGCGGGGTGAAGTCGGGCAGGTCTGGCGTGGGGTCCATGAGGACGAGCGTAGTTTGTACGCTTTTCAGTGGAAGTAGCGACGCGACGGCGCGGCCGCTCCGCCCGGTCAGCCGACCGCGAGCGGCAGCCCGTCGGTCTCCCGCTCGCGCTCCCGCATCCCCCGCAGGCGCCCGCCCGGGAGGGCGAGGAGCTCGGACCAGCGGCCGCGCTCGACGACCCGGCCGGCGTCCAGGACGAGCACCTCGTCGACCGTGGTGTCGTCGAGACCGGCCAGCCGGTGGGTGATCAGGACGGTGGTGCGGCCGGCGGTGGCGGTGAGCAGGTCGGCGGTGAGGGCGTCGGCGGTGAGCAGGTCGAGGTGTTCGGCGGGCTCGTCCAGGACGAGCACCGGGAAGTCGGCGAGCAGCGCCCGGGCCAGCGCCAGCCGCTGGCGCTGGCCGCCGGAGAGGCGGGCGCCGTGCTCGCCGACCATGGTGTCCAGGCCGTCCGGCAGGGTCTCGGTGAAGTCCAGCAGCCGGGCGGCGGCGAGGGCGGCGCGCAGCTCGTCCTCCTCCGCGTCCGGGCGGGCGAGGCGGAGGTTCTCGCGCAGCGAGCTGTCGAAGACGTGGGCGTCCTGGGCGCAGAGCCCGATCACCCGGCGGACGTCCTCCCCGGCGAGCTCCCGGCTGTCCAAGGCCTGCGGGCGGCCGGCCGCGAACACCACGCTCCCGGCGTCCTGGTCGAGGAAGCGCAGCAGCGTCCGGGCGAGGGTGGTCTTGCCGGAGCCGGAGGGGCCGACCACGGCGATCCGCCGGCCGGCGGCGAGGTCGAGGTCGACGCCGGACAGCGCGTCGCCCGTCCGGCCGGGGTGGCGGGCGGTCAGCCCGCGGACGGCGATCGGCAGCGGCCGCTCGGGCAGGGGCTTCGGCGCGGCGGGTTCGGCGACGGCGGCGGGCGCGTCCAGCACCTCGTCGAGCCGGGCCGAGGCGGCCAGGCTGCGCCGGCGGGCCTGGACGGCGAGCGGCATGCCGGTGACGGCCTCGAAGGCGGCCAGCGGGGTGAGCACGACCACGGCCAGGCAGACCGGGGCGAGCGCCCCGGACTCGACCCCGCGCAGGCCGACGGCCGCGGCGGCGGCCACGGTGAGGCCGGTGAGCAGGGTGATCAGCCCGGTGCCGAGCGCGGCGGTGGTGGCCGAGCGGGCGGCCAGCCCGGTGAGGGCGTCGTCGGCGGCGCGGACGGCGGCGAGCCGGCCGGGCAGCGCGCCGGCCACGGTGAGTTCGGCCGTCCCGCTGAAGGCGTCCAGCACGGTGGTGGCGAGCCTGCCGCGCGCCGGGGCCTGGCGGCGTTCGGCGGCGGCCGACCAGCGGGCGGTCAGTGCGGGCACCACCAGGCCGGCCAGCAGCAGGCCGAGTCCGAGCACCACCCCGGCGGCGGGCAGGAAGGCGCCCGTCGCGACGGCGGCGGCCAGCGAGACCACCGCGGCCACGGCGGCCGGCAGCCGCCAGCGCAGGTGGTGGTCCTGGACGGCGTCGACGTCGGCGACCAGCCGGGAGAGCAGGTCGCCGCGCCGGAACGCGGGCAGCGCGGCCGGGGCGAGCGCGGTGAGCCGGCGGTAGACGGCGGCGCGCAGGGTGCCGAGGGTGCGCAGCACGGCGTCGTGCGAGACCAGCCGCTCGGCGTAGCGGAAGACGCTGCGGCCGATGCCGAAGGCACGCACCGCGGTGACGGCCATCATCAGGTGGAGGACCGGCGGCATCTCGGAGGCGCGGGAGATGAGGTAGCCGGAGGTGGCCATCAGCGCGACGGCGCAGCCGAGGGCGAGGGAGCCGAGGAGCACGGAGAGGGCGAGGCGGGGCCCGGCCGTGTCCCGGGCGGGTGCCGGCCCCTCCTGCGCCGGGGGCGGGGTGGGCCGGCCGCGGTGCGCGAGCACGGGGACGGCCGCCGGGGCGGCCGGGGGAGCGGCCGGACCGGCCAGCCGGACCCGCCGGTCGGCGGCGGCCAGCAGCGCGGGCCGGTGCGCGACCAGCAGCACGGTGCGCGCCGGGTCGGCGGCCAGCGCCCGGACGGTGTCCACCACGGCCGCCTCGGAGGCGCCGTCCAGGTTGGCGGTGGGCTCGTCCAGCAGGACGAGCGGGCGGTCGTCGGCGAGCAGCACCCGGGCGAGCGCGAGCCGCTGGCGCTGGCCGGCCGAGAGCCCGGCGCCGTCCTCGCCGAGGGGGGCGTCCAGCCGGGTGACGAAGTCCAGGGCGTGGGCGGAGCGCAGGGCCGTCCACAGCTCGTCGTCGGTGGCGTCGGGCCGGTGCAGCCGCAGGTTGTCGGCGACGGTGCCGGCGAACAGGTGCGGGTGCTGGGGCACCCAGGCGATCTGCCGCCGCCAGCTCTCCGGCTCCAGGTCGGCCAGGTCGTAGGTCCGCCCGTCGGCGGCGGTGATCCGGACGCGGCCGGCGTCCGGGACGGTGAGGCCGAGCAGGACGCCGAGCAGGGTGGACTTCCCGGCGCCGGACGGGCCGGTGAGCGCGACGCTCTCGCCCGGGCCCAGCACCAGTGCGGCGTCGTCGAGGGCGGGCACGGTGCGGCCGGGGAAGCGCACGGTGAGGCCGTCGGCCGTGAGGCGGGCCCCGGCGAGGGCGGGCGCGGGCACCGTGCCGGCGGCGGGCAGCGGGGTCTCCAGCACCTCGAAGATCCGGTCGGCGGCGGTCAGGCCCTCGACGCTGGAGTGGTAGAGCGCGCCGACCTGGCGGATCGGGAAGTAGACCTCGGGGGCGAGGATCAGGACCAGCAGCCCGGTCTCCAGGTCGAGGCTGCCGTTCACCAGCCGGAAGCCGATCGAGACGGCGACCAGCGCGACCGAGAGGGTGGAGAGCAGTTCCAGGGCGAAGGAGGAGACGAAGGCGATCCGCAGGGTGCGCAGGGTGGCCCTGCGGTAGTCGGCGGTGATCCGGGCGATGGTCCCGGCCTGGGCGCGGGCCCGGTTGAAGACCTTGAGCGTGGGCAGCCCGGCGACCACGTCCAGGAAGTGGTGGGAGAGCCGGGAGAGGGTGCTCCACTGGCGGTCCATCCGGGCCTGGGTGGCCATCCCGATCAGCACCATGAACAGCGGGATCAGCGGCAGGGTGCCGGCGATGATCGCGGCCGAGGTGGCGTCGGCGCCGACGATCCGCAGCAGCACGGTGGCCGGGACGACCACGGCGAGCGCCAGCTGCGGCAGGTAGCGGGCGAAGTAGTCGTCGAGCGCGTCGACGCCCCGGGTGGCGAGGGCGGTGAGTTCGCCGGTGCGCCGGCCCGCCAGGTGGGCCGGGCCGAGCGCGGTGGCGTGGTCGAGCAGCCGGCGCCGCAGGGTGGACTTCACCCGGGCGACGGACCGGTGCGCGGTCAGTTCGGTGAGCCAGCCGACCAGCCCGCGTCCGACCGCGGTGAGCACCAGCAGCGCCAGCGGCGCGGTGAGCTCGTCGAGCCCGGTCCGCTGCTGGAAGCCGCGGACCACGAGCTCGGCGATCAGGCCCGCCTGGGCGACCACCAGGGCCGCGTTGGCGGTGCCCAGGAGGACGGTCCCGGCGAGGAAGACCCGGGTGGTGCGGGCGTACCCGAGGAGTCGGGGGTCGACCGGCTTCACGGCGTCAGGCCTTGTCGAGGGCGGCGGCCGGGTCGTGCCCGGGGATGTGCTGGACACCGATCCGCTTGCGGAACACCCAGTACGTCCAGCCCTGGTAGAGCAGCACGAGCGGGGTGAAGATCACCGCCACGACGGTCATCAGCTTGAGCGTGTAGGCCGAGGAGGCCGCGTTGGTCACCGTCAGGCTCCAGTCCGGGTTCAGCGTGGACGGCATGACGTCGGGGAAGAGCGAGAGGAAGAGCATCGCGACGGCGGCCACGACGGTCGCGCCCGAGAGGACGAACGCCCAGCCCTCGCGGGCCACCTGGTTGGCGGCGAGCGCGCCGACCAGGGCCAGCACGGCGATCACCAGGGCGGCGAGGCTCCAGCCGTTGCCGTGGTCGGCCTGGGTCCAGATCAGGAAGACCGCGGCGAGCGCCGCCGTCGCCAGTCCGGTCCGCAGGGCACTGGCCCGGGCCCGGTCGCGGATGTCGCCGACCGTCTTGAGCGCGGCGAACACCGAGCCGTGGAAGACGAACAGGAACAGCGTCACCAGGCCGCCGAGCAGCGCGTACGGGTTGAGCAGGTCCCAGACGCTGCCGGTGTAGTTCTTCTCGGCGTCGATGTCCACGCCGCGCACGATGTTGGCGAAGGCGACGCCCCAGAGGAAGGACGGGAGCAGCGAGGTCCAGAAGATCGCCTGCTCCCAGTTGCGCTGCCAGCGCGGTTCGGGCCGCTTGGCCCGGTACTCGAAGGCGACGCCGCGCACGATCAGGCAGACCAGGATGACCAGCAGCGGGATGTAGAAGCCGCTGAACAGGGTGGCGTACCAGTCCGGGAAGGCCGCGAAGGTGGCGCCGCCCGCGGTCAGCAGCCAGACCTCGTTGCCGTCCCAGACCGGGCCGATGGTGTTGATCAGCACCCGCCGCTCGGTGGTGTTCCGGGCCAGCGTCCTGGTCAGGATGCCGATCCCGAAGTCGAAGCCCTCCAGGAAGAAGTAGCCGATCCAGAGAACGGCGATCAGGACGAACCAGACGTCGTGAAGTTCCATGGTGTGTCGGTCCTATCGATCCTCGGGGGCCTCAGTAGGCGAAGGCGAGCGGCTTGTCGGCGTCGTCGTCGGAGGCCGGGCCGCGCAGGGACGGGTCCTTGGCGGGCGGCTGCTCGTCGGTGGCCGGACCGGCCTTGGCGTACTTCACCAGCAGCTTGACCTCGATGACGGCGAGGATCGCGTACAGCGCGGTGAAGGTGCACAGCGCGCCGATCTGGGTGCCGACGCTCACGTTGGGCGAGACGGCGCTGGCGGTGGTCATCAGTCCGAAGACGGCCCAGGGCTGGCGGCCCATCTCGGTGAAGATCCAGCCGAAGCTGTTGGCGATCAGCGGGAAGCCCATGGTGAGGATGCCGATCCGCCAGCTCCACTTGGTGAGCAGGGGGCCGAGCTCCCGCTTCGGGGTGATCATCAGCCTCGGCACCTCGTCGTCGCCGGTGCGGAACTCCGGGGCCAGGAAGCGCTTCTTGCGGGTGGTCCAGAGTCCGATCAGGCCGGCCACGAAGGAGGTCATCCCGAAGCCGATCATCAGGCGGAAGCCCCAGTAGGTGACGAAGATGCTGGGGATGTAGTCCTTGGGGTCGCCGCCGTACTTGGCGGCCTCGGCGGCGGCGGTGTCGTTGATGCCGGGGACGGCGGAGCTGAAGTCGCTGTTGGCGAGGAAGGACAGCGCCGCGGGGATCTCCAGCTCGACCGAGTTGTGGCCCTTGCTGACGTCGCCGACCGCGAAGATCGAGAACGGCGCGGGGGCCTTGGTGTCCCAGAGCGCCTCGGCGGCGGCCATCTTCATCGGCTGCTGGCGGAACATGACCTTGGCGAGCTGGTCGCCGCTGAGCGCGGTGCCGAGGCCGGCGATCACGGCGAGCACCAGGCCGAGGCGCAGCGAGGTGCGCATCGCGGCGACCCGCTTGGGGTTGGCGCTCTCCGGCTTGCGCTTGGCCTTCCAGAGGTGGAAGGAGGCGATGCCGACCACGAAGGCCGCGCCGGTGAGGAAGGCCGCGGTCAGGGTGTGCAGGACGACGGTGACGGTGGTGTCCTGGAACAGCACCCGCGCGATGTCGTTGAGCTGGGCCTTCCCGGTGGCCGGGTCGATCGCGTAGCCGACCGGGTGCTGCATCCAGGAGTTGGCCGCGAGGATGAAGTAGGCGGAGAGCACGGTGCCGAGCGCGACCATCCAGATGCAGGCGCAGTGCAGCTTGCGCGGCAGCTTGTCCCAGCCGAAGATCCACAGGCCGATGAAGGTCGACTCGAAGAAGAAGGCGATCAGCGCCTCCATCGCGAGCGGGGCGCCGAAGACGTCACCGACGAAGCGGGAGTAGTCGGACCAGTTCATGCCGAACTGGAACTCCTGGACGATGCCGGTGACCACGCCCATCGCGATGTTGATCAGGAAGAGCTTCCCCCAGAACTTGGTGGCGTGGAAGTACTTCTCCTTGTTCGTCCGCACCCACGCGGTCTCCAGCCCGGCGACGATCGCGGCGAGGCTGATGGTGAGCGGGACGAAGAGGAAGTGGTAGACGGTGGTGATGCCGAATTGCCATCGCGCGATGGTCTCGTGAGCGATTGCCAGTTCCACGTCGCCCTCTCTCCAACCGACCCTCTGAGGTCACATATCGGACAAACTTCATGTATAGCCGGGGACCGTCGTCCAAGCGCGCAAGCTTGCCCGCTTGTGAACGTGAACACGTTCACAAGCACAGTATCCATCACCCTTACGCGGGAGGTGCGGGCGGGGTGGGCCCGGGCGGGCGACTGACCAGCGGCGATGCCGTGCGCACAGTCTGTAAGGGCACCCGCCCGGCCACAACGAGCGGCCGGGCGGGTGGGGTGGGAGATCTGGACGATCCGTAGCATTGACAGCCGCCGGATCCTCCACGGCGGCCCGGTCGGGACCGCGGGGCGTCCGCCGGGGCGGCTACTCCCCCGGCACCGGGTGGCTGCCGTAGGGGCGGGTGATGAGCTCCATGCCGTGGCCGGCCGGATCGAGGAAGTAGACCCCCCGGCCGCCGTGGTGGTGGTTGATCTCGCCGGGCCGCTGCATCCCGGGATCGGCGAAGTGGTCGACGCCCTCCGCGAGGAGCCGGGCGAAGGCCGCGTCGAACACCTCGTCCGGGACGAGGAAGGCGTAGTGCTGGAGGACGATCGCCTCGCCCGGGACCGAGGCGAAGTCGAGGGTGACGCCGTTGTCGGTGGTCACCGGGACGAACGGGCCCCAGGCCGTTCCGACCTCAAGGCCGAGGATCCTCGCCAGGAACTCGGCGGACTCCCGGTTGTCCCGGGCGTGGACGATGGTGTGGTTGAACTGCACGGACATGTGTGGAATGCCTCCGTAAGGCACTCACGGGCTACCTCCATGCCTCACCCGGACGGTGACCGACACGCGATGCCGTGCCCACGATCCTAGGCCGCCGGATCCGGATCGCACCAGGCGTTCTCCGCGCCCCCGTGCCAGACTTCCACCCCATGCGGACGATCGTCGAAGCGATGGCCGGGCGACTGGCCGCGGTGCCGGGTGTGGTCGGCGTCATGCTGGGCGGCAGCCGGGCCCGGGGTGAGCACCGGCCGGACTCCGACTGGGACCTCGGCGTCTACTACCGCGCCGGACTCGACCAGGACGCCCTGCGCGCGGTGGCGGGACCGGGCGTGGAGGTGACCGGCCCGGGCGGCTGGGGGCCATGGGTCGACGGCGGCGCCTGGCTCACCGTCGAGGGCGCCGGCCGGGTGGACTGGATCCTGCGCGACCTCGACCGGGTCGACCGGGTCCGGGCCGACTGCCTGGCCGGCCGCTACGAGGTGGGCATCCAGGCGGGCCATCCGCTCGGCTTCTGGTCGCCCTGCTACGTCGGGGAGTTGGCGCTCGGCGAGGTCCTCGCCGATCCGTCCGGCGCGCTGACGGAGCGCCGGGCCGCCTACGGCGCGTACCCGGAGCCGCTGCGGGCCGCCCTGATCGGCGGCACCTGGGAGGCCGGGTTCCTGCTCGACGGCGCCGCCAAGGGCGCGGTCCGCGGCGACACCCTGTACGTCGCGCTCTGCCTCTCGCGCGCCGTCGGCGTCCTGGTGCAGGCGCTGTACGCGGCCGACCGCCGCTGGTGCCTCAACGAGAAGGGCGCGCTCGCCGTCGCCGAGGCACTGCCCGGCGCCCCGGACGGCTTCGGTCCGCGCGCCCGCGCACTGCTCGCCGCCCCCGGCGACGGCCCGGCGGCGCTCACCGCCACCGTGGACGCCGCCCGGGCCCTGGTCGACGACACCGTGGCAGCGCTGCGGAGCGGTTGACGGGCCGTCAGGCGCGGCCGAGGAGCTGGGTGCCGGAGGCCGAGGGCGCGCGGGCGGTGAAGTAGTCGACGAAACCGCGCAGGAGCTCCGCCGCGGTGATCACGCCGTCCCCGTCCGTGTCCAACTGCCGGAACCCGTGCGAGAGTTCGGCCGGGTGCACGCGGCGGCCGCCGAACAGCACCCGGTACTCGGCGAAGTCCAGCAGACCGTCGCCGTCGGTGTCGGCCGCCGCGAACACCGCCCGCAGCGCGGGCAGCAGGCCGCCCTCCAGGTAGGCCGGGTCGCGGTCGCAGCCGGCCAGGGTGGCGGCGACGTACTCGGCCCGGCTGATCCGGCCGTCGCCGTCGGCGTCCATGCCCGCCCGCAGGTGCTCCCACCACGCCTCGAACGCGGCGTGCACCCGGGCCTCGCCGTCCTCGGACAGCTCCAGCTGCCAGCAGACGTTGTGCGCCATCGCCTCCAGGTCGCGGGCGGTGAGCCAGCCGTCCCCGGTCTGGTCGAGGACCTCCCGGAAGAACCGGTCCAGCCGGGGCGGCCGGGTGTCCTGGCGCGGCATCCGCCGGGGCCGGGAGGGCGGGCGGACACCGGGGGCCCGGTAGCGCAGACGGTCCGGCAGCCGGGTCAGCACCACCCGGGCGCCGCGGTGCAGCAGCCGGGACAGCAGCGCCCCGCGCCGGGTGGGGACCAGGCCGAACCGGTCGCGGTAGAGCGCCGGGAGGTCGGCGACGGTCAGCTCGGTGACCACCCGGGCCACCACCGACCGCAGCAGCCGCCAGCCGGCCGGCCCGAGGAAGCGCAGCCGGCGCGGGCAGGGCGCCTCGTGCAGCATGTCGTACAGCAGGTGCCGCGCCGTCCCGGTGAACTCCAGCCGCTCGGCGGTCGTCCGCCGCAGGTAGCCGGGCAGTTCGGCGGCGCTCGCGGGCAACTCCCCGGCGGGCAGCCCGAACACCGCCGCGATGTCGGCGAACTCCCGGTAGAGCGCGTCGAGTTCGTCCGGCGTGTACGGCTCGCCGCTCAGCTCCCGCATGGCGGCGACCGCTTCGAAGAGGGTGAGCAGCACCCAGGCCCGGGTGGCCGGGTCGTGGGCGTCGTACGACCGGCCGTCCCCGGTGGTGCCGCGGATCCGCCGGTGTGCCCGGTCGAGCCGCTGGATCTCGCGCCAGAGCTGCTCCTGGTCGGACTGGAAGAGCCGCCGCCCGCTGCCGAGGGTGTGCTCGATCCGGCGCCAGGGGTGCCCGCGGTAGGTGGAGTGGGCGTCCATCCCGGCCGCGACCACCGGATGGGACGCCTGGAGCACCAGCAGCCGCCAGGCGACGAGGACGATCCGCCACTCCGAGAGATCCCGGCGGAAGGACACCTCGGGACGTGGTGCTGACGCTGCTGACGCTGCCATCCGGGAATCTCCTGGGAGTTGCGGGACCTTCGCGTACGGGCGGGGCCCTTCCCGGCCGTCCGGCGGGGAAACCAGGCGCAGGATTGGTCGGACAGTCCTACGTGGCAGGCGCTGTCAGCTCCGCCAGCTCCGCGAGGTCCGCCGTGTCCAGGCGCAGCGCGGCGGCCGCGACGTTCTCCTCCAGGTGGGCCGGCGAGGAGGTGCCCGGGATGGCGAGGATCGCCGGCGAGAGGGCCAGCAGCCAGGCCACCATCACCTGGGCCCGGGTGGCGTCGTGCCGCTCGGCCACCCGGCGCAGGGCCGGGTGGTCGGGGACCCCGGTGCCGCCCAGCGGGTAGAACGGCACGAAGGCGATGCCCCGTTCGGTGCAGTCGGCCAGCAGCCGCTCGTCGGCCTCGTCGTGCTCCAGCACGCTGAACCGGTTCTGCACCGCGGCCACCGGTGCGATCGCCTCCGCCTCGGCCAGCTGGGCGGCGTTCACGTTGCTGACGCCCAGCTGCCGGATCAGCCCCTCCGTGCGCAGCTCGGCCAGCGCGGCGAAGGGCTCGGCGATCGAGGACTGGCTGGGCAGCCGGCGCAGGTAGACCAGGTCGAGCCGGTCCACGCCGAGCTCGCGCAGATTGCGGTGGACCGCCGCGCGCAGCGCGTCCCGGTCGGCCGGGTCCAGCCAGCGGCCCTCCGGGTCGCGGCCGGGGCCGACCTTGGTGGCGATCACCAGGTCGTCCCGGTAGGGGTGCAGCGCCTGCCGGATCAGGTCGTTGGCGGAGACGTCGCGGAAGAAGTAGAACCAGGCGGTGTCGATGTGGTCGATGCCCAGCTCCGCCGCCCGGCGCAGCACCCGCAGGCTCTGCGCGGGGTCGCAGGCGGGGCCCTCCCAGTCGTGGGAGGGCAGCTTCATCGCGCCGAAGCCCATCCGGGAGACCGGCAGTTCGCCGCCGAGGAGGAAGGTGCCGGCCGCTGGTGCCTGAGGAGTCGTCATGGCCTCCACCCTCACCCGGGCTCGCCGGACCGCCGGCCGATCTGGCAGCTTGCTGCCATGAGCACCGATCAGATCATCACCCTGCACGGCGAGGACGAGCTCGTCCAGCGGGCCGGCCACCTCTTCCTGGCCTCGCGCGAGGAGTTCCTGGTCGCCGCCGCCGACCTGGTGACCTGGTCGGCGGGCGTCAACGCGGCCTTCCGCGAGGGGAAGCGGCCGCGCGTCGTCCCCGGCCTGACCATGCGCAAGCTGTACAGCCGGCGCGCCCTGGCCGACCCGGAGTCGCTCCGGCGGCTGCGGCGGATCGCCGCGAGCGGCATCGAGGTCCGGATCTCCGACGGGCCGATCGCCCGGGAGGCCATCGTCATCGACCGCCGCACCGCGATCCTGGCCGGAGCCCCGGTGCGCGGCGTCCGCGCCTACACGGTGGTGCACACCCCGGAGGTCGTCGAGGGCGTGCGCTCGCTGTTCCGGGCCACCTGGGAGAGCGCCACCGTCCTCGCCGACTGCGCCGCGCCGCCGCCCCCGCTGACCGGCCGGGCCCGGGACATCCTGCGCACCCTGGCCGCCGGCCACACCGACGAGACCGGCGCCCGCCTGCTCGGTGTCTCCCTGCGCACCTACCGCCGCCGGGTCGCCGAGCTCATGGACGCCCTCGGCGCCGGCTCCCGCTTCCAGGCCGGTCTGCTCGCCCGGGGCCTCCTGGACGGGGACGCCGGCCCGGACGGCCCCCGGTGATCCTCCGGGCCTCAGCGCTGGTGCGGGAGTTCCAGGCGGAAGGTGGCGCCGTTGCCGGGGGCGGTGTGCAGGGTGAGGGCGCCGCCGTGGGCGTGGGTGAGGGCGGTGGCGATGGCGAGGCCGAGGCCCGCGCCGCCGCGCCGGTCGTTGCGGCTGCGGGAGCCGTCCACGCGGTAGAAGCGGTGGAAGACCAGGGCGGCCTGGTCGGCGGTGAGGCCGGGGCCCGCGTCCGCGACCTCCAGGAGGCAGAGGCCGTCGTCGGTGCCCACGCCGATCCGCACCGGGGTGCCGGGCGGGGTGTGCTTGACGGCGTTGCCGACCAGGTTGGTGACCACCTGGCGCAGCCGGGCCTCGTCGCCGAGGACCGGCGCGGGCCCGGGCGGGCCGCTGCCGGCCGGGCCGGTGAGCGCGACCGGGCGGCTCGGGTCGAGCGCGGTGAGGTCGTGCAGGGCGTCGGCGGCGAGCGTGCGCAGGTCCATCGGGGCGAGGTCGAGCGGGCGCTCCTCGTCCAGCCGGGCGAGCACCAGCAGGTCCTCGACCAGGGCGCCCATCCGCACCGCCTCGTTCTCGATCCGGCCCATGGTGCGCCGTACGTCGGCCTCGGTCGGCAGGGCGCCCATCCGGTACAGCTCGGCGAAGCCGCGGATGCCGGCCAGCGGGGTGCGCAGCTCGTGCGAGGCGTCCGCGACGAACCGCCGCATCCGGGCCTCGGATTCCTGGCGGGCGGCGAACGCCGACTCGATCTGCGCCAGCATGCCGTTCAGCGCGACGGAGAGCCGGCCGACCTCGGTGTGCGCCGGGAGCACGGGCATCCGGTGGGAGAGGTCGCCGTCGGCGATCCGCTGGGCGCCCTCCTCGATCCGGCGCAGCGGCCGCAGCCCGGTCCGCACCGCGAAGAAGCCGAGCGCGGCGATCAGCAGCAGGACGGCGCCGCCGATGCCGAGGAAGGCGGTGCGCAGCCGGGCGACGGTGCCGTCGATGTCCTCCCGGGAGACCGCGACCATCACGTACGCGGAGTTCGGCGCGGGTGCGGCGAAGGGGCTGACCGGCGCGCTCTGCCGCTGGACCGGCAGCACCAGCGCCCGCCAGCGGTTGCGGCCGCCGCGCTGGTCGGGCAGGTCGAAGGGGGTGTCGGGGTCGAGCCTGGCGGGATCGAAGCCGGCCGGCTGCGGCGCCGGGTCGTTCTCGGAGACCGGCTGGCGCACCACGAACTGCACCTTGCCGTCGGCGGACAGGTACTGCACCAGGTACTGGCTGGGCAGGGTGGCCAGGTACTGGGTGGAGGTGCGCTTGCCGCCGGCCACCGGCACCTGCTGCTGCTTGGCGTCCGGCCAGCTGAGCCGGGACGGCGCCCGGCGGGCGAGCGGCTCGGCGTAGCGTTCCAGCTGCTCGTCGAGCCGCTGCAGCAGCTGGTGGCGGACGCTGCCGAGCACGACGGTGTCGCTGACCACCAGCCCGGTGGTGACCAGCACGAGCACCAGCACCAGCAGCCGGGCGCGCAGGGACAGCCGGCCGAGCCGGCGGGGCGGGGCGACGATCACTGCGTGGTGCTCAGCCCTGCGGCGGGCGGCGCAGGGCGTAGCCGATGCCGCGCACGGTGTGGATGAGTTTGGGCCCGTGCGCCGGTCCGGAGTCGAGCTTGCGGCGCAGGTAGGAGATGTAGGACTCGACGATGGAGAGGTCACCGCCGAAGTCGTAGGCCCAGACGTGGTCGAGGATCTGCGCCTTGGAGACCACCCGGCCGACGTTGGCCATCAGGTAGTGCAGCAGCTTGAACTCGGTCGGGGAGAGCGCGACGACGCTGCCGCCGCGGGTGACCTCGTGGGCTGTCGGGTCGAGGAGCAGGTCGGCGACGATCAGCCGGCCGTCCTCGGCCGGTCCGCCGGAGCGGCGCAGGATGGCGCGGATCCGGGCGATCAGCTCCTCCAGGCTGAACGGCTTGGTCACGTAGTCGTCGGCGCCTGCGGCGAGGCCCTGGACCTTGTCGCCCACGCCGTCCTTCGCGGTGAGGAAGAGCACCGGCAGGTGGTCGCCGGGGTGGCCGTGGGCGGGGCCGGCGATCAGGCCGCGGCTGGTCTGCTCGCGCAGCCGCTCGACGAGGGTGAAGCCGTCCAGGTCGGGCAGCATCACGTCGAGGACGACCAGGTCGGGGCGGTCGGCGGCGATCAGCCGCAGCGCCTCCGCGCCGGTCCCGGCGGAGGCGACCCGGAAGCCCGAGAAGCGGAGCGAGGCGGACAGCAGTTCGCGGATGTTCGGTTCGTCGTCGACGACGAGGAGGTAGGCCTCCCCAGGGCCGCCGCTGTTCACCGCCGAAGTTCCTGGTGTCGACACAGTGCCTTGCACGGGGGTTCCGCCTCCCGGTCGGACGATGGCGTTCAGCTTGAGGCTAGCCCGGGGAGGCTATGGGCCATCGATGAATGTTGGATTAACACCTTATCGGGCGGATTTGTACGGACGGACCGGCAGGGCGGGCCTCGATGGTGTGCGCACGGCTCGGGCGGCGGTCCCGCGCGAGCCGCGACGGGGGTGCGCGGCCCGGCCCCCCGGAGGAACCGGGGCCGGGCCGCGCGGGCGTCCGGGGCGGCCGGGTCAGCCGCCGGACGCGGACCGGGAACCGCCGCCGGGTCCGGCGGCGCCCCCGATCAGCTGGGTCGCGGCGTAGCCGCCGTCGCCGGACGGGGTGCCCACCACCGTGACGCTCTGGCCGGGCTGCAGGTCACCGACCGTGCCCTCCTTGTTGAGCTGCACCTTCGTGGTGTCGGCGGTGGTCACCTTGACGGTGTTGCCGTTGCTGTCGGTGAGGTAGACGGTGGTGCCGTCCACGGCCTTGACCGTGCCCCGGGTGAAGCCGCCCTGGCCGCCCTGCACCTCCTTGCCGGCGCCCGCGCCGCCCTGCCCGCCCTGCCCGCCCTTGCCGGGGACGCCGCCGGGGTAGCCGCCCGCCCCGCCCCGCGGCTGCTGGGCCCCGGCGGCGCCCGTCCGGCCGCCGGCGCGGTCGGAGCCCTGGTCCTTCTGGTACCAGACGCCGCCGGCGAAGGCCGCCGTGGCGATCACCACACCGGACAGCACCAGCGGGACCCACGGCAGCCGCCGGCGCGGCGGCCCGGCCGGCTCTCCGCCGACGTCCCCGGCCTCCGGGGCGGGGGCGAGCAGGACGACCTGCTCGGCGGGGGTGTGCGGCTCGGTCTCGTCGCTCATGTTCAGCGCTCCTTGGTCACTCGTGGCGGAGGGCGTCGATCGGGCGCAGCGCGGCGGCCCGGTTGGCGGGATAGCTTCCGAAGAACAGACCGATGGCGACGGCGATGCCGAACGCCCCGAGCACCGACTCGGGTATCACCACCGGCTCGATGCCGACGATCGTGAAGCGGGCGCCGGCGATCCCGGCCAGCACGCCCAGTCCGGCGCCGATCACCGACAGCAGGGTGGCCTCGGCGAGGAACTGCCCGAGGATCACCCCGCGCGGGGCGCCCAGCGCCTTGCGGATGCCGATCTCCCTGGTCCGCTCGGTGACGGTGACCAGCATGATGTTGGTGATGCCGATCCCGCCGACCAGCAGCGAGATCGCGGCCACCGCGCCGAGCAGCACCGTGAAGGTCCTGCTGGTCGACTCGCGGGCGCCGAGCAGCGAGGTCTGGCTGCTGATCCGGAAGTCCGCCCTGCTCGGGTCGGCGATCGCGTGGGTGCCGAGCAGGACGCGGGTGATCTCGGACTGGGCCTGCGCCGTGCGGTCCGCCGAGCCCGCCTGGACCAGGATCTGGTTGACCGGGCCGAAGCCGGTGAACGCGTTCTGCACCGTCGGCAGCGGGGCGATCAGCACGTCGTCGGGGTCGGTGAAGCCGGTGCCGCCCTTGGCCCGCAGCACGCCGACCACGGTGAACGGGGTCCCGCCGACGGTGATCGTCCTGCCGACCGGGTCGGCGGTGGCGAACAGCTGCTTGGCGGTGGTCGCCCCGAGCACCGCCACCTTGCGGGAGTTCAGCACGTCGTCCGCGGTGAAGTACTCGCCGTGCCCGACCTTCTGGTTGGCGGTCTCGAAGTACGCCGGGTAGGTGCCGACGATCGAGCCGGGGCTGTACGCGATGTCCCCGTACAGCGCGGTGCCGCTCGTCGTCACCACCGGCGCCACCGACCGGACGGCGTGCGCGTCCGCCTCGGTGGCGAGCGCCCGGGCGTCGGCCACGGTGAGCTTCCTGGCGGTGCCGGCCGAGCGCGCGCCACCGGTCGCCGAACCGGAGGTCACGGTCAGCGCGTTGGTGCCGAGCGAGGTGATCGACTCCTTGACCGCGACCGAGGAGCCGTTGCCGACGGCCAGCAGCAGGATCACCGAGGCCACCCCGATCAGCACCCCCAGCATGGTGAGCGCGGAGCGCACCTTGTTGGCGGCCAGGCCGCCGGCGGCGAAGCGGAGCGTCTGCCAGAGGATCACGCCGGCACCCCCGCCCCGGGCAGCGCGGGCGGCGGACCGTCCACCGGGGCCTGCCGGACGTCGGCGACGACCGCGCCGTCGACCAGCCGCAGCACCCGTTTGGCGTGCCGGGCGACCTCGTCCTCGTGGGTGATCAGCACGATCGTGCGGCCGGTGGCGTTGAGGCCGTCGACGAGCGCCAGCACCTCCTCGGTGGAGCGGCTGTCCAGGTTGCCGGTGGGCTCGTCGGCGAGCAGCATCGCGGGCACGGTGACCAGCGCCCGGGCCACCGCGACCCGCTGCTGCTGGCCGCCGGAGAGCTCGTTGGGCCGGTGCCCGGAGCGGTCGGCCAGGCCGACCAGGGAGAGCGCGGCGAGCGCCCGGCGGCGGCGCTCGGCGGAGCGCACGCCCGCGTAGGCGAGCGGCAGCTCGACCTGGGCCAGCGCGGTGGTGCGGGGGACGAGGTTGAAGGACTGGAAGACGAAGCCGATCCTGCGGTTGCGGACCAGCGCCAGCTGCCGTTCGTCCAGGTGGCCGACGTCGGTGCCGTCCAGCAGGTAGCGCCCGGAGGTCGGCACGTCGAGGCAGCCGAGGACGTTCATCAGGGTGGACTTGCCGGAGCCGGAGCTGCCCATCACGGCGACGTAGTCGCCCTGCGCGATGTCCAGGTCGACGCCCAGCGGGGCGCCGGTGGCCGGGTCGTCGGGGCCGCGCAGGGCGTGCACGGTGGCGTCGCCGCGGCCGTAGGACTTGGTGAGGCGGCGGATCCGGATCACCGGGGCCGGCGCCCCGGCGTGGTCGTGGGACATCAGCGGCCACCGCCCCGGCCGGCGCCCGCGCCGCCCGTGCCACCGCCGCCGGGGACCTCGATCACCGGCACGCCGCCCTTCACGCCCGGGAAGGAGCCGCCGGGGAAGCCGTTGGAGCCGCTGGTGGAGACCAGTTCGACCCGGTCGCCCTCGGCCAGCCCGGAGACCACCTGCACGGTGGTGTCGCCCTCGACGCCCACCTCGACGCCGACCCGCTCGGTGCCGCCGTCCGGCCGCACCACGGTGGCCGTGCGGCTCGCGCCGGTGCCGGACAGGGCCGCGGTGGGCAGCGAGAGGGCGTTGTCCGCCTCACCGGTGACCACCGAGACGGTCGCGCTCAGACCGGTGCGCAACGCGCTGACGTCCCCGGAGAGCTGCAGCGTCGCCGTGTACTGGACGGCGGCCGACCCGCCGCCGGAGCCGCTCACCGGCAGCGGGCTGACCGACAGCACGGAGGCGTTGAACCTGCGGTCGGACTGCGCGTTCAGCGTGACGGTGGCGGCCTCGCCCTTCTTCAGCTTGAGCGAGTCCAGCTCGGAGAAGTTCGCGGTGACCTGCATCCCGGTCGGGTTGGTCAGCACGATGAAGCCGCTGGGGGCGGTGGAGGAGCCGGCCGACGCCTTGGAGCCGGACGAGGAGCCGCCGGAGGAGCTCCCGGATCCGCCGGTCGGGCCGACCGTGTCGCCGGGCTTGCCGCCCACCGAGGCGACCGTGCCGTCCACCGAGGCGGTGAGCGTCGTCCCGGCCAGCGCCGCCTGGGCGTTGGCGAGGTTGGTCTGCGCGGTGGAGAGCTGCTGCTCGGCCTGGGCCACCGCCGCGTCATCGACCTTGGTGGTGGTGATCGTGGTGGTCCGCGGCTCGGGCACGGTGGTCTGCGCCGCCGGGACGGTGGCCTTCGCGGACGGGCTGATCTGCGCGGACGGGTCGGCCTTCGCGGAGGGGTCGGCCTGCCCGGACGGGTCGTCCTGCGGGGCGGGGTCGGCCTGTGCGGAGGGATCGGCCTGCGGGGCGGGCGCGCTGCTCCCGCCCGCCCCGCGGCCGCTCGCCCCGGACGCCCCGGACGAGCCGGACGAGCCGGACGAGGCGCCGGACCTGGCCGGCAGCTGCTGGACGGTCGTCGTGGTGACGCCGGCGCGGGCCTTGGTCAGGTTGGCCGTGGCGGTGTTCAGCGCCGACTGCGCGGCGTCCACCTGCTGCTGGGCCGCGGTGGTGTCGACGGTGGCGAGCACCTGCCCCTTGGCCACCGTGTCCCCGACGGCGACGTTGACGGCCGTGAGCCGCCCGCCGGTGGTGAAGTCCTGGGCCGCGTCGGTGGGCGAGGCCAGGGTGCCGGTTCCGGACACCGTGGCCAGGACCGTGCCCTTGGTGACGGTCGCCGTCCGGACCGGGGCCTTGGCGGCCGCCGTGCCGGGGTCGTCGTCCAGCACGGTGTACGCCAGGGCGGCGGCACCCACCAGGGCCACGCCGAGCGCGGAGTTGACGAGGACGGCACCTCGCCGTCGCGGGAACACCTTCATGGCGCCCAGCATCCCGGGGCGCTCTTGCACCGCCCTGGACACCGTCTGGGAGGTGGCTGACCGCCCGAACCGGGTCATAGGCCGCGGTCCGGGCGCCGCCGGGCACCGGCCCGGCGGGCCGTGGGCGAAGTGTTGACCGACCTCCCAGCCGCCTCCCACGGGATCCCCAGCCGCTCCTGAGCCGCCGGACGGCCGGCCCGTGCCCCGCCGGGCCCGGACGCCCCCGCGAACGCCGCGGCGGAGCGGGCGGCCCCACCGGGCCTCCCGCTCCGCCGCGCACCGCGGAAGGGGTCACAGCTCCTTGCGGAACGCCTCCGCCACCGCGAGGAAGATCGAGTTGCCCTCGACCTCACCGATCGAGATCCGCACGCCCTCCGGGAACGGCCGGACGATCACGCCGGCCTCGGCGCACGCCGCCGCGAACTCCTGCGAGCGCTCGCCGAGTTCCAGCCAGACGAAGTTGGCCTGCGAGTCCGGGATCTCCCAGCCCTGGGCGCGCAGCCCGGCGACGACCCGGTTCCGCTCCTCGACCAGCGCGTCCACCCGGACCATCAGGGCGTCCTCGGCGCGCAGCGAGGCGACGGCGGCGTCCTGGGCCAGCTGGGTGACGCCGAACGGCACCGCGGTCTTGCGCAGGGCGGCCGCCACCGGCTCGTGCGCGATCGCGAAGCCGACCCGCATCCCGGCCAGGCCGTAGGCCTTGGAGAAGGTGCGCAGCACGCAGACGTTCGGGCGGTCGCGGTAGAGGTCGATGCCGTTGGGCACCTCGGGGTCGCGGATGAACTCGATGTACGCCTCGTCGACGACGATCAGCACGTCGGCCGGGACGGCGTCCAGGAAGCGCTCCAGCTCGGCGCGGTGGATCACGTTGCCGGTGGGGTTGTTGGGGTTGCAGACGAAGATCAGCCGGGTCCGCTCGGTGACCGCGGCGAGCATCGCTTCCAGGTCGTGGTCACCGCCGGCGGTGAGCGGGACCGGGACCGGGGTGGCGCCGGCGACCTGGGTGATGATCGGGTAGGCCTCGAAGGAGCGCCAGGCGAACATCACCTCGTCGCCGGGGCCGGCGGTGGCCAGGATCAGCGACTGGGCGACGCCGACCGAGCCGGTGCCGGTGGCGATGTGCTCGGCGGGCACGTCGAAGTGCTCGGCGAGCACGGCGGTCAGTTCGGTGACGGCCATGTCCGGGTAGCGGTTGAGCTTGCCGGCCGCCGCCACCGCCGCCTCCAGCACGCCGGGGAGCGGCTCGTAGGGGTTCTCGTTGGACGACAGCTTGTACGCGTCGGCGCCGGCGGGCTTGCCCGGCTTGTAGGTGGGAATGCCGTCCAGGGTCGGCCTGAGGCGAGGGCCCTGTGCTGCGGTCACGGTCGGTCTCCTTCTGTCTTTCCGCTGCGTTCGCCCGCCACGGCCGGGATCGCCGCCGTGCCCGGGATCGGAACGCATCCGGTCCACCCCGGTCGGGTGCCCCGAACGATACCGATCGCACTCACCCGTAGGAGTGAGATGCCCGGTCGGGCTACAGGTGCAGATCAGCCATTCTGCCGGGTTCCTTTGGCACATGTCAGAGGTGAACCGGCAGGTTTCGTCCGGGGATCGAAGGGGCGCGCGCGGGCTCACTCATGGAGAAACGTATCTCCACAGGCTCCCAATGCGCCGGTCACAGACCCTTGTCAGGAGCCATACGATCGGTCCGCCATGACAGCAGCAGCCAACCAGAGCGGTCGGCGTCCCACCACCTCACGGCGTCTGGAGCGGGCCGGCATCCGGGATGTGGCAGCAGCCGCCGGAGTGTCGATCACCACCGTCTCCGACGCGCTGAACGGGAAGGGCCGCCTGCCCGACGAGACCAGAAGCCGGGTGCGCGAAGTCGCCGAGCGCCTCGGTTACCGCCCCTCGGCGGCCGCACGGACCCTGCGCACCGGACGGTCCGGCCTGATCGGGCTGACCGTCACCACCTACGGCGAAGAGCCGTTCACCTTCACCGAGTTCGCCTACTTCGCCGAGATGGCCCGGGCCGCCACCAGCGCCGCCCTGGGCCGCGGCTACGCGCTGGTGGTGCTGCCCGCCTCCTCCCGGCACGACGTCTGGGGCAACATCGCCCTGGACGGCACCGTGGTGATCGACCCGCCCGACCAGGACCCGCTGGTGAGCGAGCTGTACCGGTCCGGCGTCCCGGTGGTCAGCGACGGCAAGCCGGGCAACTGCCCGGTCACCGCCTGGGTCGACAACGACCACGAGGCCGCCGTGCTCGGCATCCTCGACCACCTCTCCGAGGCCGGTGCCCGCCGGATCGGCCTGCTCACCGGCACCAGCACCGACACCTACACCCGGCTCTCCACCGAGGCCTACCTCGGCTGGTGCGCCAAGGTCGGCCAGGAGCCGGTCTACGAGACCTACCCCGCGCACGACCCGGCCGCCGGCGCCGTCGCCGCCGACCGGCTGCTCGCCCGCCCCGACCGGCCGGACGCCGTCTACGGCCTCTTCGACCCCAACGGCACCGACCTGCTCGCCGCGGCCCGCCGCTACGGCCTGCGGGTGCCCGACGACCTGCTGCTGGTCTGCTGCAGCGAGAGCGACGTCTACGCGACCACCGAGCCGCCCATCACCACCCTGTCGCTCAAGCCGCGGCGGATCGGCACCACCGTGGTGAACCTGCTGATCGACGCCATCGAGGGGGTGGACTCCGGCACCGGCGTCGACATCGCCCGGCTCTTCCCGCCACGCTTCCGCACCGCCGGCACCGGCCCTCCGCCCGGCACCCTGATGCCCACCGAACTCATCGTCCGCGCCTCCTCCCAACGGCGGAGCCCGCGCACCACGGTCAGCCCGCCCCGCCCGCCGGGCGAGGTGTGACCCCGGGCCGCACCCCTCCGGGTGCGCGGCCCACCCCCTGCCGAGTCGGGACAAAACGGACCTGACGGACCGACCGGCTGACGCTCCGGAGGATTGGATACCCACCAGGTGACGACGCCGGGAGAGTGGTCTTCCTATGATGGGCGAATGACACCCGAGGACCGCTTCCCCGGGCCTGAACACCCGGACTCAGGCCCCCGCCACCAGCCGGACCTCGACGTGCTGCCGTACGGCACCTATTACGAACCGGAACCCGCCGCCGGCTACTCCGGGGGCGGCTACGAGGCCGAGACCTACAGCGGCTACGGCGGCGCCCGCTACCTCGAACAGCACTGGCCGGCCGCCGGCCCCGAGCACGGCCACACCGTGCACGCCCCCACCGGCCAGGACGGCCACGACGGCCACGGCGGTTACGAGCCCACCCTGACCGACCACCCGTCCCCCGCGCACGGCGGCCACCAGGGCCCCGGCAGCGGCGCGCAGAGCGACGACCCGCCGACCATCGAGCTCGGCCCCCCGCTCGCCGAACCCGGCCTGCCCTACCACCCGTACCCGGCCCCCGGCCCCGGCGAGCCGCCCGGCCCGCTCTACGTGGTCGGCGACGTGCACGGCTACCTCGACGAGCTCCGCGCCGAGCTGCGCCACCAGGGCATCATCGACGCCGACGGCCACTGGTCGGCCGGCCGCGCCCGGATCTGGTTCCTCGGCGACTTCACCGACCGCGGCCCGGACGGCATCGGCGTGATCGACCTGGTCATGCAGCTCGCCGCCGAGGCGGCCGCGGCCGGCGGCTACTGCCGTGCCCTGATGGGCAATCACGAGCTGCTCTTCCTGGGCGCCGCCAAGTACGGCGACGAGCCGGTCCAGTCCACCGCCGGCACCGCCTCCTTCCTCGCCGCCTGGCGGCTCAACGGCGGCCAGCAGAGCGACCTGGAGCGGCTGGAGGGGCACCACATCAGCTGGCTCTCCCGGCTCCCGGCGATCGCCCTGGAGGACGGCCACCTGCTGCTGCACTCCGACACCACCGCGTACCTGGAGTACGGCGAGTCCATCGCCGAGGTCAACGACGCCGTCCACGACCTGCTCGCGGACGAGGGCGTCGACGAGTGGTGGGACTGCTTCCGCCGGTTCACCAAGCGGTTCGCCTTCCGCGGCGACGCCGGCCCGATGGCCGTGCGCGAACTGCTGGACACCTACGGCGGGGCGCGCGTCGTGCACGGACACAGCCCGATCCCGTACCTCACCGGCGCGGTGCACGCCGACGACGGCATGCCGCCGCACGTCCCGGGCCCGTACGTCTACGCGGACGACCTGGCCGTGGCCATGGACGGCGGCGTGACGATGGAGGGCCGTCTGCTGGTCTCCCGCCTGCCGATCTGAGCCCGCGGGCCCGCGCCGCCCGGGGCCGGGACGCGCACCGCCCCGCAGGGCGGGGCCCTGCGGGGCGGTGCGGATCGTGCGGCCGGGCCGCGGCGGATCAGCCGCGGCCGGCGCGCCGGGCGCGGCGGGTCAGCGCGACGGCGGCGGCGCCGACGGCGAGCAGGGCGGCGGCGATGCCCGCCGTGGCGAGGGAGCCGGAGGAGCCGGTGTCGGCCAGCTCGGACTGCCGGCCGCCGGTCGCGGTCGGGGAGGGCTTGGCGGCGGCCTTGACCACCGACGGGGTGGCGCTCGGCGTGGCGCTCGGCGCGGTGGACGCGCTCGGGGCGGCGCTCGGCGCCACGGAGCCGGTGGCCGTCGGGGCCGGCGCGGCGGTCGTGGTCGTGGTCGTGGTGGGCCGGACGCTCGGCGTCGGCGCGTCCGGGTTCACGCAGTCGGGTGCGCCGTCGACCGGGGTCGTGGCGACCGGCTGGGTGGTCCAGAAGGTCACCGGGCCGGCGCCCGGGTAGTAGCCGAAGCCGAGCTCCGGGTCCGAGGAGCCGAGCTTGAAGTTCCTGCCGAGGGTGATCCGGGCGTTGAGCACCTTGTGGTCGACCGGGCCCGCGGCCCACTTCGCGACGTCGACGGTGCCGCCGACCATGCCGACCGCCCCCAGGCCCACCCGGTGCCAGCTGCCGTCCTTCGGGTCCTGGACGTCCACCTGCGCGTCGCAGGCCGGCGGGCCCTCCATCGAGCCGACGCCCTGGCCCGCCCACAGGAAGAACGAGGCCGTGGTGAGGTGCCAGTCGAACGTGTTGGCGGTCTTGATCGAGACCTTGAACGGGTGCGGCCTGCCGTCCGCCGGAATCGACTTCGGCAGCCCCTCGATGGTCGTGGTGAGGCCGTTCACCTTGGCCACCCGGCCGGTCCGCGACACCCACTCCTCGGCCTGGCCGCCCGTCCCCAGCCGGGGGCCGATGAAGGCCTCCACGCCGAAGTCCGTCGCCGGGCCCCGCCGCTCGGTCTGCACCAGCTTGAACCGCAGCTTGAAGATCCGCTCGGCGTGCGGCTGCACCTCGACCCCGGCCCCGGTGAGGTCCGCGGCGGTGCCCTCGTGCCCGCCGGTCTTCCCGCCGAGGTCCTGGGCCGTCAGCTTCAACGGCTGCCACGCCCCGGAGGCCCCGTCGGCGTACTCGGCGACGATCTCGTCCACGCCGATCATCTCGGAGCCGAAGTAGACCAGCACGTGGTCGGCGGAGACCTGGTCGGTGTCGTTCCTGACCGTCACCGACCCCTCGGACCAGCCGCCGCCGGGCTCGACGGAGGCGAACCCGTCCATCCGGATGCTGCGGGCCGGATCGCTCCCGGCCGCCTGGGCGGCGGGGGCGGTCAGCGCGATCGGCGACGCGACCAGCGCCGCCGCCATGAGCGCATGGCGAATTCTCACATGTACCTCAATGGTCCGAAATCAACGCAATTCCCGGCGATTGCGCGGGGATTCCCCCCCGTCGCGCGGGCGGCAGACTATCCGACCTTCATATTGGAATGTCAACCAACTATTTTTGAACGACAATTCCCTACAAGTCGACAAAGCGGGCCTTGATCACGGAGCCCGTCCGGCGGATCGTGGAAGGCACCATCGACCGCGCCCACCCCGACTGGAGCGACCATGACCGCCGTGCGCGTGAAGGCCTTCGACCACCTCGTGCTCAACGTCCGCGACGTCGAACGTTCGCTGGAGTTCTACAGCGGACTGCTCGGGCTGGAGCCGGTCCGCGTCGACGAGTGGCGGGCCGGCCGGGCCCCCTTCCCCTCGATCCGGATCACCCCCGAGACGATCATCGACCTGACGGCCCGCCCGCGCGGCGGGTCCAACGTCGACCACCTCTGCCTCACCGTCGAGCCGCTGGACTGGCAGGAGGTCATCGACGCCGGCACCTTCACCGTCCTGGAGGGCCCCGTCACCCGCTACGGCGCCCGCGGCGACGCCACCTCCGTCTACGTCCAGGACCCGGACGGCAACACCGTCGAACTCCGCTGGTACCCCGAGGACGCCGCCTGACCGACCGCCTCGGCCCGGGCACTCCCGCCGCCGACGGGGCCGCCGGGGCGGGGCACCGGCGGCCGCCCGACGCACCGTTACACGGTGGTGACACCGCTGTGTAGGTGCGCGAACGATCCGTCTGGGAAGCTCTTCCCATCGCAGCCGCCGGGCCCGCACCGCAAGCGGGCCGTCCCCGGCACCAGGGCTGCATCCGACTCTGTTTCCGGGGGGAAATAGCCATGTCCGCTCGCCCGTCCGCCCGCCGTTCCCGCACGCTCGCCGCCGCCACCCTGGTGGCCGTCACCGCCGGTGCCGTCCTCGTCCCGACGGCCGCCTTCGCCGACGCTCCGGCGCCGGCCGGCACCCTGCCCCTGGTCGCCACCCTGGAGGCGAACGCCGGGCAGGCCCCGCTGACCCGCGGCGGCAACGGCGCCGAGCTGACGATGACCGTCACCAACAACTCCGACCAGGAGCAGCCGTTCCACCCGGCGGTGACCGTCAAGCCGGTGGGCTCCGCCCCGACCGGGTGGACCTGGATCGACTTCAGCGCCAAGGCGATCTCCGCGCCGGCCACCTACGGCCTGCGGTCCTGGGGCGCCGGCAACAGCTTCTCCGGCTACGTCCTGCCCGAGAACAGCATGTACTTCGTGCCCTTCAAGGTGCCGGCCCACACGACCTACAGCTGGGCGGTCTCCTTCAAGCTGAAGGCCGCCCTCCCGGCGGACGACACCGCCGTCGAGGTCGGACTGGTGAACGACCAGAACGACAGCACCAACAGCGGCCCGGTGACGCTGCCGGTCGCCTCCCCCACCGGCGCCCTCGTCCAGAGCTTCAGCAACGTCTCGGGCGGCGTCTCCTTCACCAAGCCGTTCGAGACCGACCTCAGGCTGACCAACAACGGTGCGGCCATCGGCTCCACGATCAACCCGACGCTGCGCTTCGGCGACGGTTCCCGCCCGGTCCCGGCCGACCTCAAGCTGGACGTGCTCCAGGGCGGCCAGTGGGTCACGGTCCCCGGTTCGGGCAGTGTCTGGCAGCTGCCGCCGGTCGTCGGCGGCCTCGGCCAGGGCGCGACCCAGCACTACAACGTGCGGCTCTCGCTCACCGGCTTCAGCGGCCCGGGGAGCTACTTCTCCGACTCGCTCGGCCTCGTCCCGGACACCGACCAGGGCCCGGTCGACACCACCGTGAAGGCGACGCTCTCGGTGGACGGCTCCCCCGTCCTCTAGGACCGTCCGGGGAGCGCATCGTGTGGTTGACGTCCGGGGGGCCGTCAACCACATGATCGTTCCATGACGACGCAGCGATCGAGCGGCCAGTACCCGTCCGAGCACACCGTGGTCCGTGACGGCGTCCGGCTCCTCTGCCGCGACACCGGCGGCCCGGGCCGGCCCGTCGTCCTGCTGCACGGCCTGGCCGGCCACGGCGGCGAGTGGGACACGCTCGTCGCACGGCTGGGCCCCGGACACCGCGTCGTCACGGTCGACCAGCGCGGCCACGGCGCCTCCGAACGCCGGCCCGGCGACGTCTCGCGCGCCGCCTACGTCGCCGACGCGGCGGCCGTCCTGACCACCCTCGGACTGCGCGGGGCCGTGCTGGCCGGCCAGTCGCTCGGCGGCCACACCGCCATGCTCACCGCTGCCGCCCACCCGGGCCTGGTGGACGCGCTCGTCCTGGTCGAGGCCGGCGCCGGCGCGGCGGATCCCGGCCTCCAGGCCGAGGTGGGCGGCTGGCTCGACTCCTGGCCCTGCCCGTTCCCCTCCCCGGAGGCCGCCGCCGAGTTCTTCGGCGGCGGTGCGGCCGGAGCCGGCTGGGCGGCCGGACTGGAACGGCGCGCCGACGGCTGGTGGCCGCGGTTCGACCGGGACGTCATGATCGGCTCGCTGGCCGAGAACGCCCGGCGCGACTTCTGGCCGGAGTGGGCCAAGGTCTCCTGCCCCACCCTCGTCGTCCTCGCCCGGCGCGGCATCGTCGCGCCCGCCGAACTCGCCGAAATGCTCCGCCTCCGCCCGGACACGATCGCCGTCAGCATCCGCGACGTCGGCCACGACGTCCACCTGGAACAGCCCGGGGAACTGGCCCGTCTGCTGCTCGGCTTCCTCGCCACCCGCCCGGCCCCCTGAGCGTCGCCGCGCGGAACGTCCGCGCGGAACGTCCCGGGGGGAACGTCCGGGGGGAACGTCCCGGGGGACCCCTGCGCCGGACGTCACGGACGCGGGGATCCGTCGGTCCCGCGGCGGTGACCGGCGCGGGCCGGGGCGAGCAGGCGACGCAGCGCCGCGGGAGTGTGGCCGACGTGCTCGCGGACGACGCGGGTCAGGTGCGCCTGGTCGGCGAAGCCGAGCCGGGCCGCGAGGTCGGCGAGGCCGGGCTCGCCGGCGGCGAGCCGGTCCATGGCCCGGGCGACCCGCACCCGGTTGCGGTAGCGGGTCAGCGAGACGCCCGTCTCCCTGGAGAACACCCGGCTCAGCCGGTAGGGCGACACCTCCAGCAGCGCGGCCAGTGCGCAGAGCCCCCCGGCCTCCGGGGCCTCTTCGACGATCGCCTCGCGCGCCGCCGCGGCCAGCGCCCGGTCGGCGGGCCGGGAGCGGACGGCCGGTTCACCGGCCGCGGCCGCGACGAGCCGGAGCAGTTCCTCCGTCAGCGCGTAGTCGACGTCACCGGCGCCCGCGGCGGCGACCAGCCGGCGGTGGGCGAGATCGACGCGCGCGTCGACGTGCACCGTCGCCGCGGCGGGCGGGCGCCCGAGGAGGGAGGGCTCGAAGTCGACCGACGTGCAGACGTCGCCGCCGGCCGGGTGGGCGAAGCGTTCCTGCTCGCCGGGCGCGCCCAGGTAGGCCATGGTCCGGTCCAGATCGGTGTCGACCCCGTCGGCCGACCGCCGGAACCTGCCGCGACGCACCAGCACCAGGCGGTGGCCGTCGCGGATCTCCGGCCGCGACCACCGGACGTGGTCGGAGCGGCACCCCACCACGGCGACGGTGAACTCCGGGCGCGCCGCGAGGGTCGAGGCGGACAGCATGCCGCGAACGGTACCCGCCGGGTACGACGGAACGGCCCGCAAGGATCTTCAAGACCGCCGGTGTCCCCGCCCCGGATGCTGGGGCCACCCGAGGACACGAAGGAGCCACCCATGGCCTCGATCCACAAGGAACTCGTCATCGACGCCCGTCCCGAGGCGGTGTGGTCGGTGCTCAGCGACTACGGCGCGGTGCACACGCGGCTGGCGCCCGGGTTCGTCACCGGCACCCGGCTGAGCGCGGACACCCGCACCGTCACCTTCGCCGACGGCACGATCGTGCTCGAACGGCTCGTCGACCTCGACCACGCGGCGATGCGGGTCGCCTACACGGTCATCGGCGGCAGCCTCCACCCGTCCCACCACCACGCGTCCATGCAGGCCCTTCCGGAGCCCGGCGGCCGGACGCGGTTCGTGTGGCACACCGACGTCCTGCCCGACGCCCTGGCCGCACCGATCGCCGAGTCCGTCGAGCACGGTTCGGCGGTGATCCGCCGCACGCTGGAGGCCGCTCCACCGGCCCCGTCCGGAGCGGCGCCCGCCCCGGACGCGCTCCGATGAACGGCCTCGACGTCGTCCGGGCCGCCTGGAGGGCGTTCGCCACCCACGACGCCGACCGGATCTCCGCGGTCCTCACCGAGGACGCCGAGTGGCTGGCACCTCCGGGGAACGCCACGGCCACCGCGCTGGACCGCCCGAGCCACATGATCGGCAGGGAGGCCATCACGCGCTTCCTCGCCGAGGACTTCTCCCGCCTGTTCGCCGCCGACGTCGACGTCACCTTCCGCGCCTTCCACGTCGCCGGCGAGCACGTGATCGTGGAGGAGACCATGACCGCGACCCTCGCCGACGGCCGCCCCTACGCCAATGACTACTGCCTGGTCTTCGAACTACGCGACGGTCTGGTCCACCGCGTCCGCGAGTACCTGGACACCGCGCGCGGACACCGCATGGTCTTCGGCGACACCGCGCGGTAGCCGAGGACGACGAGGCGCCGCCCCGGGGGTGACCCCGGGGCGGCGCCTCGGTCTCCCGGGGTCGGTCGGCCAGGGGGAGGCAGACCTTGTTGCCCTCGGCGCCGTAGCCGGACTCGACGGCGGTGGCCCCGTCCCCGTGCTCGTCGCGGATCCGCCGGGAGATCTTCATCGAGCAGAGCAGGACTTCAGCCCGGGACCACCACATCCGCCTCGACACCCTGGGGATCCGCAGCAGCCAGCAGGACTTCCGCCGCCTCGGTGCGGACGTAGAGCACGTACCGGCCGCTGCGGTGTGCGTCGACCAGGCCGGCGGAGCGGAGAGCGGTCAGGTGCTGGGAGACTCCGCCGGGGGTGATCCCGGTGCGGCGGGCCAGGTCGGTCGTCGAGGCGGGGGTGTCGAGTTCCGCCAGCAGGCGGGCCCTGGACCGGCCGATGACCGCCGCCAGTGCCTGCGGGACGGCGGATCGCCGTTCCCAGAGCGCGGCCACGCCGCGCGGCGGATAGCGCAGGGTGGGCTGCCAGTTCGGGCTGATCACGGAGAAGACCCGGGGCCAGACGAACACCGACGGAACGAGGAGAAGCCCGCGCCCGCCGAGTTGCCGGCTGCCGCGGACATAGCGGTGCCCGACGTACAGGGTGTCCTCGTCCCAGGCCACGCCGGACGCCAGGTCGCCCAGCAGCTGGTCCGCTCCGTGCTCGGCGAACAGCCGGGCCCGGTGCAGCACGTCCCCCTCCAGGAGGGAGCGCAGCCGGGGCCAGTGCGGCGCGAGTGCGATCTCCCAGTAACTCTCCACCTGTTCGGCGAGTTGGGCGAGACCGCGGCGCGGATCGCCGCGCAGCCGGTCGATCCGCTCGGAACGCGGCGCACGTGGGCCGCTGAGGCCGGACCGGACCTGCTCGGGTGGCGTCGCGCGCAGCACGGCGAGCTCAAGCCCCAAATCAGCGACCAAGGTTGTCGGTGGTGGTGCGATGAAGACCGGGATCGACCGGGGCGGGTCCGGGACCAGATCGGCGAGCAGGCGCCAGTCCAGCCCCGAGGCTGCCAACCGGCGACGAACCTGATCGATCCACGGGCGGTGCAGCGGGTGCTCGGCCGGATGCTTCAGCACCCTGACACTGGCCACCACCTCCCACAGCGGCGAAAGAGCGAACCGGGTGCGGGCCAGGTCACGGACGGAGAATGCCAGGTCCAGCACGGTGCAGCCCCTCTGCGGCGGAGGACCCGGCGGCCGACGGGTCAGGATTCAGCCCAGCCTAAATTCCTCGCCCGCCGGGCGGCGCGGCAGGAACCTCACTCCATGACCAGCACTGATCTCGCCCACGGGCCGGACACGGCCGCTCCCACGCCCGATTCGCATCCTTCGGTCCTCCGAAACCCGGACTTCCGCCTGCTCATCGGTGCCGCCGCAGTGAGCAGACTCGGCACCGCGGTGAGCTCCTTGGCGATCCCGCTGACCGCCGTCCTGGCCCTGCACAGCTCGGCCGGACAGGTCGGCCTCCTGGCGATGCTGAGCACCGTCGCCTTCCTGTTGATCGGTCTGCCGGCCGGAGCCTGGGTGGACCGGATCCGCAAGCGACCCGTGATGATCGCCGCAGACCTGGCCAGGGCCGCCCTCCTCGGGTCGGTGCCGGCCGCCTGGCTGCTCGGCTGCCTGACGATCCAGCAGCTCTACGTGGTGGTCCTGCTGGCGGGCGCGGCCACTGTCTTCTTCGACGTGGCCACGCTGAGCCGACTGCCCGACCTGGTCGGGCGGGACCAGCTCACCCGGGCCAACGCCCACCTGGTGACAGTGGACGCCCTCACCCTGATCGGCGGGCGCAGCGCGGGCGGCTTCCTGGTGGCGCTGTTGTCCGCCCCGACCGCGATCGTGGTCGACGCGGCCGGCTACCTGGGATCGGCGATCCTCCTGCTGCGCATCCGCCGGCCGGAGCCGCAGCTGCGGCACCGGCGCGACACCCGCCTCGGCGGCGAGATCCGGGAGGGCCTGCGCTTCGTGTTCGGCCACCCGACCCTCCGGGCCGTCGCGCTCGCCGGAGCCTGCACCAACCTGTCCATCCAGCTCTGCCAGACCATGCTGCCGGTGCTGTTCGCCCGTGAACTCGGCCTCTCCGACGGCATCATCGGCCTGTTCTTCGCGGCCGGTGGCGTCGGGGTGTTCATCGGTTCGCAGTCGGCCCGCCGGCTGGCTCACCGGCTCGGCGCGGGTCGGGTGCTGTGGCTGATGGGCCTGGCCGTCGCGCCGCTCGGCGGCCTGCTGGCGCTGGCCGATCGCGGCCCGGCCCTCTGGCTCGCCGCGGCGGCCTGGCTGATCACCACCTGCAAGGTCGGCATCGACAACGTGATCACGGTCAGCTTCCGCCAGAGCGTGACACCGGACCACCTGCTCGGCCGGATGAACGCCACCATGCGGGTCGTCCTGACCGGCTCGCTCGCCGTCGGCGCCGCCCTGGCCGGCCTGCTGGGCGAACTCGCCTCGGTGCGAACCGCCCTGTGGGTCGGCGCGGCCGGGCTGGCCACGGTCTGGGTACCGGTCTTCTTCTCACCGCTGCGCACCCGGCGCGAACTGTCCGGTCCCGGCGCCCTGCGGTGAAGGGGTGACCACGGCGAAGCGCCGCCCCGAGAAGCGACAGCTCTCGGGGCGGCGCCCGGGCGCGGTGTGTCAGTCGGCCAGGGGGAGGTAGACCTTGTTGCCCTGGGCGGCGAACTCGGCGGACTTCTCGGCCATGCCCGCGAGGGCCTCGGCGTCGTAGCCGGACTCGACGGCGGTGGCACCGTCGCCGTGCTCGTCGCGGATCTTCTGGGAGATCTTCATCGAGCAGAACTTCGGGCCGCACATCGAACAGAAGTGGGCGGTCTTGGCGGGCTCGGCGGGGAGGGTCTCGTCGTGGAAGGCGCGGGCCGTCTCCGGGTCGAGGGCCAGGTTGAACTGGTCCTCCCAGCGGAACTCGAAGCGGGCGTCGGAGAGGGCGTCGTCCCAGGCCTGGGCGCCGGGGTGGCCCTTGGCGAGGTCGGCGGCGTGGGCGGCGATCTTGTAGGTGATGACGCCGGTCTTCACGTCGTCCCGGTTGGGCAGGCCCAGGTGCTCCTTCGGGGTGACGTAGCAGAGCATCGCGGTGCCCCACCAGGCGATCATCGCGGCGCCGATGCCCGAGGTGATGTGGTCGTAGCCGGGCGCGACGTCGGTGGTGAGCGGGCCCAGGGTGTAGAAGGGGGCCTCGTCGCAGATCTCCTTCTGGAGATCCATGTTCTCCTTGATCTTGTGCATCGGGACGTGGCCCGGGCCCTCGATCATCACCTGGACGTCCTTGGCGCGGGCGATCCGGCCCAGCTCGCCCAGGGTCTGCAGCTCGGCGAACTGCGCCTCGTCGTTGGCGTCGGCGATCGAGCCGGGGCGCAGGCCGTCACCGAGGGAGAAGGTGACGTCGTAGCGCGCGAGGATGTCGCAGAGCTCCTCGAAGTTGGTGTAGAGGAAGTTCTCCCGGTGGTGCGCCAGGCACCAGGCGGCCATGATCGAGCCGCCGCGCGAGACGATGCCGGTCTTGCGGCGGGCGGTCAGCGGCACGTAGCGCAGCAGCACGCCGGCGTGCACGGTCATGTAGTCGACGCCCTGCTCGCACTGCTCGATGACGGTGTCGCGGTAGACGTCCCAGCTCAGCTCCTCGGCCCTGCCGTCGACCTTCTCCAGCGCCTGGTAGAGCGGCACGGTGCCGATCGGCACGGGGGAGTTGCGCAGGATCCACTCGCGGGTGGTGTGGATGTTGCGGCCGGTGGAGAGGTCCATGACGGTGTCGGCGCCCCAGCGGGTGGCCCAGGTCATCTTCTCCACCTCCTCCTCGATCGAGGAGGTCACGGCGGAGTTGCCGATGTTGGCGTTGATCTTCACCAGGAAGTTGGTGCCGATGATCGCCGGCTCGACCTCGGGGTGGTTCACGTTGACCGGGATGACGGCGCGGCCGCGGGCGACCTCGGCGCGGACGAACTCCGGCTCCAGGCCCTCGCGCAGGGCCACGAACTCCATCTCGGGGGTGACGATGCCGCGCTTGGCGTACCCGAGCTGGGTGACCGCGGCGCCGTCGCGGCCGCGCAGCGGGCGGCGCGGGCGGCCGGGGAAGACGGCGTCGAGGTTGCGCAGGTCGCCGCCGCGCGGCGCGGTGTGCCGGATGCCGTCGTCCTCGGGGCGGGACTCGCGGCCGTCGTACTCCTCGACGTCGCCGCGCTGGCGGATCCAGGCGTCGCGCAGGGCCGGCAGGCCGCGCCGCACGTCGGCGCGGTACTCCGGGTCGGTGTACGGCCCGGAGGTGTCGTACAGCGGGACGGTCCTGCCGTTGGTGAGCACGACCTCGCGGTACGGGACGCGCAGATCGGGGCGGGACCCCTCGCGGTGGGCCTTGCGCCAGGCCGGGGTGGGGTAGCCGGTGCCCGCGCTGGTGACGGCGGCCCCGGAGCCGGACGGGGTCCGGGCAGACTGCGGCTGTGCATCGAAGGTGGTCATCGGACCTCAAACTCCCTACGCCGGCATTACCCGGTCAGGTTCCTGCGGTCGACGCAGCCGCCGGTCCGTCCCTCGACGTCCCGTTCAGCGCCCTCTCAGCCCGGTGCTCCGAGCTCCCGCGTCCGCAGGCGGTGTTGCCCGCGCATGACGTCCAACACCGTAGCGAGCCGATCGCCGGAGGTCCAGAGCGGGTCCGGGAGGAGGAACCGCGAGGTCCGGACGGTGAACGGGGGGCGCGAAGGCGCCGCGGCGGGCAGACTGGCCCCGTAGCTGACGAGGCGAGGAGGCCGGCGTGGTCGGGAGCACGGGGCGGGTCACCGGGGCGGTTGGCGCGGGGCTGGTCGGCGAGGTGATGGTGCACGTGCCGGAGCGTCAGGGCACCGAGGCGTTCCTCGCCTACCTGGCCGTGCCGGGCGAGCGGCTGACGGTCGGGACGCCGGTGGTGGTGATCGAGTACCAGCCGCCGAGGACGGTCTATGTCGCGCCGATCGGGCCGTGACGCTCCGATGACCCTCTGGTGACGAGCTTGTGACGGTGCGTCATGTCACTTCCCTTTCCCCGGGCCCCGGCCCGGGCGGACAATCCGAATCGGCGCATCTCCTGCGCCCGAAGGGGGAGTTGAACCATGGGATACGTCATCGCCGGGGCAGCCGCCGCGGCACTGATCATCGGGGTCACGCTCTTCAAACTCATGTGGCGGGTGGCCGAGCCGAACGAGGCACTGATCATCTCCGGCTCCCGGCACCGCACCGAGGGGGTCGGCGACGGCCTGGGTTTCCGGATCGTCACCGGGCGCGGCACCCTCGTCACCCCGGGCCTGCAGGGGGTCCGGCGGCTCTCGCTGGACCTCAACGAGGCCGAGCTGAACGTCGAGTGCGTCACCACGCAGGGCATCCCGGTGCGGGTGAAGGGCGTGGTGATCTTCAAGGTCGGCGACGACGACGTGTCGATCGCCAACGCCGCCCGCCGCTTCCTGGACCAGCAGAAGCTGATCAGCCAGCGCGTCCACAACGTCTTCGCCGGCCACCTGCGCTCGATCGTCGGCGGGCTCACCGTCGAGGACATGATCCGCGACCGCGAGCGGCTCACCGGTGAGACCCGGGCCGCCTCGGGGCTGGAGATGGAGAAGCTCGGGCTGATCATCGACACCCTGCAGATCCAGGAGATCATCGACCCGACCGGCTACATCAAGAACCTCGCCATCCCGCACGCCGCCGCCGTCCAGCGCGACGCCCGGATCGCCCAGGCCGAGGCGGACCGGCTGGCCACCGAGGCCGAACAGGAGGCCGCCGCCCGCAAGGCCGAGGCGACCCGCAACAGCGAGATCCAGCAGTCCTCGTACCAGGCCGAGAAGGACACCGCCAACGCCCGCGCCCGGCAGGCCGGTCCGCTCGCCGACGCCGCCGCCCGGCAGGAGGTGGTGGTCCAGGAGACCCGGGTCGCCGAGCTGGAGGCACGGCGCAAGGAGCAGCAGCTCCAGATCGACGTGCGCAAGCCCGCCGACGCCCGGGCGTACGACACCCGCACCACCGCCGAGGCGGCCCGTGACGCCCGGATCTCGGCCGCGCAGGCACAGGCGCGGGAGACCGAGCTGGAGGCGGCCGCCGAGGCCAGCCGGGTGCGGGTCGCGGCCGAGGCGGACGCCGAGGCCACCCGGGTGCGCGGTCTGGCGCAGGCCGAGGCCACCACGGCGACCGGGCAGGCGGAGGCGTCCGCGGCCGAGGCGCGCGGTCTGGCCGACGCCGCGGCGGCGCGGGCGATCGGGCTGGCCCGGGCCGAGGGCATCAAGGCCCGCGCCGACGCCCTGGCCGAGAACCAGGACGCGGTGGTGGCCCAGGAGTTGGCCGAGCAGTGGCCGCAGATCGTGCGGGCCGCGGCGGAGTCCTTCGGCAACGTCGAGCACATGGTGCTGCTCAACGGGGCCGACGGGATGGGCGAGTTGTTCGCCAAGGCGCTCGCGATGGGCGGCACCGGGCTCGGGCTGGCGCGCCAGCTGCTGTCCACCGTCGGCCCGGACGGCGCCGCCGCCCCGGCCACGGCCGCCCCGGTACCCGTGGAGACGGTCCCGGTGGACGCCGTGCCCGTGGACGCCGTACCGGTGACCCCGGCGCGCGAGCAGCGCTGATCCGTCTGGGTAGACCGGCCGGGCCCGCCTGAGTACCCGTACTCAGGCGGGCCCGGCCGGGCGCACCGGACCATGGGGACATGCATCCAGCAGCCACCGCGCGGATCGGCATCACCGCCGTCGGAGCCCGCCTGCCCGCCCGCCGTCTGACCTCCCAGCAGCTCCAGGACGAGATCACCGCCGGCGGCCGGCTGCGCCTGCCGGAGCGGACCTTCGAGAAGGCCACCGGCATCGTCACCCGGCACTTCGCCGCCGAGGGCGAGTACGCCTCCACGCTCGCCGTCGGCGCCGCCCGGCGCGCCCTGGACGCCCGCGGGCTGCACCCGCTCGACCTCGACCTGCTGCTCTTCGCCTCCGCCACCCGGGACGTCGCCGAGCCCGCGACCGCCCATCTCGTGCAGGCCGAACTCGGCTCCCGCGCCCACGCGTTCGACGTCAGCAACGCCTGCAACAGCTTCCTCAACGGGATCGACCTGGCCCGCGCGATGATCCTGGCCGGCCGGGCCCGGCGGGCCCTGGTGGTCACCGGGGAGACGCCCAGCCGGGCGATGCGCCGCGACCCGGCCGGCGCCGGGCAGTTCCGCGAGGGCTTCGCCGGCTACACCTTCGGCGACGCGGGCGCGGCGGTGGTCGTGGAGGCCGTGGAGCGCGGCGGCATCCTGGACGTGGAGACCGAGACCGCCTCCGAGCACTGGGCGACCGGCGGCATCCCGGGCGGCGGCTCACGCCATCCGCGCGGTGACGAGTACAGCTACTTCCGGGGCGGAGGAACGGAGTTGCGCGGCGTCTTCGAGAAGATCGGCCCGGACATCCTGGCCCGGGTGGCGGCCCGCACCGGCTTCGGCTGGGACGACTACGCCAAGGTGCTGGTGCACCAGGTGACCGTGCCCTACCTGGAGCGGTTCGTCGAGGCCACCGGGGTCCCGGAGGAGAAGCTGGTGGTCACCGTGCCCGAGCTGGGCAATGTCGCCAGTGCCACGATAGGTGTCCAACTCGAACGGATACAGGGCTCGTTGACCCCGGGCGACAAGGTACTGATGGTCGGCCTCGGCGGCGGCGTCAGCCTGATGACGATGGTCTGGGAGGCGTCGTGACCGAGCTGTGGGTGATCGTGCCCGCCTACCAGGAGGAGGCCCGGATCGTCGGCGCCCTGGACGCCCTCGCCGCCCAGCGGGACCGGGACTTCACCCTGCTGGTCGCCGACAACGGCTCCACCGACGGCACCGTGGCGGCCGTCCGCGCCTTCGCCGCCCGGGCACCGTTCCCGGTCGAGGTGCTGGTCGAGCCGGAGAAGGGCGTCGGCTCCGCCGTCGACACCGCGTTCCGGCACGCCATCGCGCACGGCGCCACCCTGCTCGCCCGCACCGACGCCGACTGCCTGCCCGAACCCGGCTGGACCGCCGCCGCGAGGGCGGCGCTGCTCGACTGCGGCGGACTGGTCTGCGGCCGGGTCACCGCCCGCCGGGACGAGCACGGGCCCGCCGGGCGCGCCGTCTTCCTGGTGCTGGTCGCACTCGGCGCGTTCTTCGGCCGGATCCGGCCCGCGCACCGGCGCCGGCACGGCTACCTCACCCCGTACCGGATGCACGCGGGCAACAACATGGCGATCACCGCCGAGCTGTACCGGGCGGTCGGCGGCATGCCGCGCCGCCCCTCGCCGACCGACCGGACGTTCATCAACCGGATCCGCCGGCACACCACCGCGATCGTGCACCGCCGCGACATGGTGGTGCAGAACTCCACCCGGCGGATCCGGGCGTACGGAGTGGTCGGCACCGCCCGCTGGTACCTGGAGCGCGGCGCCGGCGCCCGAGCCGTCGACGTCCGCTGACCGCGCCGCGCCGCCACCCCGCCGCACCCGCCGCACCCGCCGCCCCGATCCGCCGCAACCCGAGGACACCCCCGTGCTCGACCGGCTCGCCCACGCCCTGCGCACCGTCCACCCCGACCGCCCCGCCGTGCTGCACCGCACCCGGGCCGGCACCACCCGGGTCCGCATCCGCCGCGGCGAACTCGCCGCCCTCGCCGACACCTACGCCGTCGCCCTGCGCGCCCGCGGCCTGCACGACGGCGCCACCCTCGGCGTCGCCCTCCGCCCCGGGCCGCGCGCCCTCGCCGTCCTGATCGCCGCCCACCGGCTCGGCCTGCGCACCGCCGTCCTCGACCCGACCGCCGGCCCCGACGTGCTCGCCGCCCGGCTCGCGCTGGCCCGGCCCGACCTGGTGCTCGCCGACGCCGCCGCCCAGGCGGTGGCAGGCTGGGCCCGCCCGCTCGCCCGCCGCGCCGACCTCGCGCTGCCCCCGCTCGCCGCGCTCGGCCCGGTCGCCACGCTCGGGCACCGGCTGCCCGGCTGCGCGCCCCGGCTGCGCACCAACCCCTTCGGCGCCTCGGTGCCGAGCATCCCCGGACGGGACGCACCCGGGCGGGACGGCGACGCCGTCATCATCTTCACCTCCGGCACCACCGCCCGCCCGCGCGCCGTCGTGCACTCCCGCAGCGGCCTGGCCGCCGGGCTGCGCACCGTCACCGAACTGGTCGGCCCGCGGCCGGGCACGGTGGTGCTGGGCGGCACCTTCTTCGTGCTGGTCCCCGCGCTCACCGCCGGAGCCGCCGTCGCCCTGCCCGCCCGCGACCCCGCCGCGCTGGCCCGCCAGCTCGCACGGCTCGCCCCGGCCCACACCTACCTCACCCCGCCGCAGCTGCGCGCCGCGCTCGGCGCCGGGGCCCGCTTCACCGGCCGGGTCTGGACCGGCTCGGCGCCCGCCGACGCGACCCTGCTGCGCCGGGTCAAGCAGGCCGGCGCCGACCAGGCCTGGGGCGTCTACGCGCTCACCGAGCTGTTCCCGGCCGCGGCGGTCGAGGAGGCCGAGAAGAGCGCCTTCACCGGGACCGGCGACCTGGCCGGCGCCCCGCTGCCGGGCGTGCGCACCGGCCTCGGCGACGACGGCGAACTGCTGCTCACCGGCCCCGGCGTCCGGCACCGCTACCTCGGCGAGGAGCCCGAGCCCTGGGTGCGCACCGGCGACCGCGCCGCGCTCGACCCGGACGGCCGGATCGTGCTCGCCGGCCGGCTCAAGGACATGGTGCTGCGCCGCGCCGAGAACATCTACCCGGGCCTCTACGAACCGGCCCTGCACCTGCCGGGCGTCGAACTCGCGGTCCTGGTCGGCGTCCCCGACGGGAACGGCGACGAGCGGCTGGTCGCCCTCGTCCAGCCCGCGCCCGGCACCGACCCCCGGCGGCTGCGCGGGGCGCTGGCCGGCCCGCTGGAGCGGATGGGCTCGGCCCGCCCGGACGCCCTGCTGTTCGGCCGGGTGCCGCTGGCCGGCCGCTCCCGCAAGCCCGACCGGGCGGCGGCGTCCGCCCACTGCGCACGGGAGCTGGCGACATGACCGGCGGCACCGGCCGGGAGCCGGCCCGGCACCGGGGCGCCCGCCGCCGGGACCGCCGGGTCTACCTGCGCAGCCACCCCCTGCTGTTCGCGCTGCTCGCCGCCACCCGCCGCCGCCCGGTGGCCCGGCTCGGCCACACCGTGCTGGTGCACGGCGCGGAGGCCTACCGCGAGGCGCTCACCCGGATCCCGCTGGACCGCACCGCACCGGGCACCACCGGCGGCGCGGCCGCCGAACTCACCGAGGGCGGCGCGCTGTTCGACCAGGAGGGCACCGGTCACCGCACCGCCCGGCGGGAGGTGGCGGCCGGGCTGGACGCGGCGGCGGTGGACCGGCTCCGCCCCCGCTGGCAGGCGGTGCTCGCCGCCCGGACCCCGGAGCTCGCCACCGGCGACCTCGAACTCGTCGCCCTGGCCCGCGAACTGGCCGGGGTGACGGCCGCCGCGCTGACCGGGTCGGCCGGCTGTCCGCACGCGCTGGCCGGCGCCGCCGCCGAGGCCGCCGCGGCCGCCGCCCGCGACCACCTGCCCGGCCCGCGCCCGCGCGACGCCGCCCGCACGGCCGCCGCGCGGGCCGCCGACCTGGCCGCGCTGCTGCCCCGCCCCCGGGACGCCGTGCTCGCGGTGGCCGCCGTCAACACCACCGTCGCCGCCCTCCCCCGGGCTGCTGCCTGGTGCGCGGACGCCGGGCTCTGGCCCTCCGTGGACCCGGCCGGCGCGCCCGCACTGGCCGCCGAACTGCTCCGGCTCACCGCCCCCTCCCCGCTGCTCCCCCGGGTGGCCGCCGCCGACGCCGACCTGGCCGGGCGCCCCGTCCGCAGGGGCGACCGGCTGATCCTGGTCGCCCGGCACGCCGCCGGGGCGCACCGCCCCGGAGCGTCCCCCGGGCCCGCCGCCGCCCAGGCGGTGTTCGGCGCCGGCCCGCACGCCTGCCCCGGCGCCGGGCTCGCCCGGGCCCTGCTCACCGACCTGCTGCTGGCGCTCGCGCCGTACGCCCCGGTGGTCACCGGCGCCCGCGCCGACCGCCGGTCCGCCCTGCCCGGCTGGGCCGAACTCACCCTGCGCGCCACCCGGACCCCCGCCGGGTCCGCGCCCTGACCGAGGAGACCCCGATGCGGATCGCCGTCACCGGCGCCGGCGGATTCTGCGGCTCGCACGTCGTGCGGGCCGCCGTCGCCGCCGGCCACCACGTGCTCTGCTACGGCCGCCGCCCCGGGCCGGCCGGCCGGCACGTCCCCTGGGACGCCACCACCGGCGAGCCCGACTTCACCGGAGCCGACGCGGTGGTGCACTGCGCCGCCGCCGTCGCCGACCTGCCCCCGGGGACCGCGGCCGAGGCCCGCCAGCACGCCGTCAACGTCACCGGCACCGAGCGGCTGCTGCGCGCCGCCGGGGACCGGCCGCTCGCCTGGGTCTCCAGCGCCAGCGTCTACGACCCCCGGCTCGGCCGCGGCTCCGTGCAGGAGCACCACCCCACCGAGGCCGGCCACCTCAACGCGTACGGCCGCACCAAGGCCGCCGGCGAACGGCTCGCGCTGGCGGCGGGCGCCGTGGTGCTGCGCCCGCGCGCCGTCTACGGTCCGGGCGATCCGCACCTGGTGCCGCGGCTGCTGGAGCGGGTGCGGCACGGGCGGCTGCTGCTGCCCGGCGGCGACGTCCGGCTGAGCCTCACCGCCGTGCAGAACCTCGCCGACGCCTGCCTGTCCGCGGTCGGCGCGGGCCGCACCGGCGACCGCCCGTGGACGCCGGTCGCCTACAACATCGCCGACGCCCGCCCCTACCGGCGCGACGAGGCCATCCGCGCGGTGCTGGCCGCGCACGGGGTGAGCGCCCGGATCCACCACGTCCCGGCGCCGCTGGCCCGGCTGGCCGCCCGCACCGGACGGCTCCCCGGCCTGACCCCGTACGCGGTGGACCAGCTCTCCCGCAGCGTGGTGCTGGACCTCTCCCGCGCCCGTTCCCAGGGCTGGCGCCCGCACCGGGACCTCGACGACTTCCTGCGCGGCACCGCCCGGACGCCCCCGGAAACGCCCGGTGCCCGCACCCCCTGAGGGAGCGCGGGCACCGGGTCGGTCCCGAGGTCCTAGTTCCTGGCGGCCTTCTTCACCAGGACCACCACGGCGGCCGCGATGCCGACCACCACCAGCGCCTTCAGGGCGAAGGCCAGCAGCGCGCCGACCACGCCGAAGACGAACACCAGCAGGTTCCAGGCGAGTATCAGCACCAGCACCGGCACGACGATGTTCCGCACCCACGAGGGCAGCGACTTCCAGAGCTCAGCCATGTCCGTTCCTTCTTCCCCAGGGGGTCGGCTGCCGTCCGGTGCCGCATCCCGTTCGCTTTTCGGTACTTCGATCGTACGGTGACGCAAGGGACGGAACGAGGCCCAACGGCCCCGAGAGAACCCGGAGATCCCCCCGACCCCGGCCCCGGGGGAACCCCCGCCCCGACCTCGGGGAACACCCCGGACCCGGCCCCCGGCACGGCCCCCGCGCGGCCCCGTCACGGCCCCCGCGGCGCGCTCAGACCGGCCAGGTCTCCCCGCGCCAGGCGGCGTCCCAGAACATCCACTCGTAGCGCGAGGTGGTGACGAAGTGCTCGGTCACCCGGCGCCGTTCGGCGGGGGAGATCTCCTCCCCGAGCCGGTCGGTCAGCGCCAGCACCCGGCGCACCACCGACTGGAACGCCTCGTCGCCGTAGGTGGAGATCCACTTCGCGTACAGCGGGTCGGGGGAGCCCTCGGCGAGCAGCCGCTCGCCGACCCGGGCGTAGATCCAGTAGCAGGGCAGCACCGCGCCGACCGCCTCCGCGAAGGAGCCGCCGTAGACGGTGGCGAGCAGGTAGCTGGTGTACGCGCGGGTGGTGGGCAGCACCGGCTCGGCGGCGGCGGCCTCGGCGGTGTCGCCGAAGGCGTCCAGGAACTCGGCGTGCATCCCCTGCTCGGCGGCCAGCGCGCCGATCGCGTCGTCGGCGAAGGCCCGCACCTCCTCCTCGCCGGGCGCCCTGGCCGCGCAGACGGCCAGCGCGCGGGCGTAGTCGCGCAGGTAGTGCGAGTCCTGGACGACGAAGTGGCGGAACGCCTCGCGCGGCAGGGTGCCGTCGGTCAGTCCGGCGATGAAGGGGTGGTCGAGGATCTCGGCGTAGACCGGCTCGATCGCCGCCCAGAGTTCTTCGGTCAGGCTCAGGCTGCTCATGCCCCGACCCTAACCGGCCGTCCGCGGGGGCGGGGGTCAGTCCTCCGGCGGCGAGAACACCACCAGCACCCGCAGTTCCTCGGTGATGTGGTGGAAGCGGTGCGGCGTCCCGGCCGGGACGTAGACCACGGTGCCCCGGCCCACCGTGGCGGTCTCGTCCCCGACGGTCAGTTCGGCCCGGCCGCTGATCACCTGGTAGATCTCGTCCTGGTCGTGCGCGGTCTGGGTGTCGGTGTCACCGGGGGAGAGCGCGTACAGCCCCGCGGACATCCGCGGCTCGCGCAGGAAGCGCAGGTACGCGCCGTCGTTGGCGGCGCGCTCGGCGTCCAGCCGGTCCAGCCGGAACATCTTCATCGGGGCACCCCTCCTCGTGCGGCCTCGGCCCACCGGCATTCAACACCACCGCGCCGGGCGGGACGTCGCCTCCCCTTGACCGACCTGGGACGCTGACCTCATGAAAGGTTTCGTCCTCAAGACACTGATCAACGCGGCGGCCATCTGGGTCGCCGCCTGGATCGTCCCCGGGATCACGCTCACCGGTGACGACTGGCAGCACAAGACGCTCACGGTGCTCGCCGTGGCGCTGGTCTTCGGCGTGGTCAACTGGGTCATCAAGCCGGTGGTCCAGCTGTTCTCGCTCCCCCTGTTCATCCTCACCCTGGGCCTGTTCACCTTCGTCGTGAACGCGCTGATGCTCTGGCTGACCTCCTGGGCGTCGGACCGGCTCAGCCTGGACTTCTCGGTCGACGGCTTCTGGTCGGCGCTGTTCGGCGCGCTGATCGTCAGCCTGGTCTCCTGGGGCCTCAGCCTCGCCCTCGACGAGGACTGAGCCGGGCCCGCGGCAGCCCGTGCGGAAGGGGCCCGTACCCGGTGGAACACCCGGGTACGGGCCCCTTTCGGTCCGCGTCCTGCGCCCGCCGGCGGCTCACCCGGCGTTCTCGTGGCCGCGCAGGATGAGGTCGAGCTGGGCGTCGAGGTCACCGGCGGCGGCCTCCTCGCCGATCGGCACCAGGCGGTCGGTACGGGCCAGGAAGGCGATCAGCGGCGGCGCGGAGCCGCGCAGCACGGCGTCGCCCTCGGGCGCGCGCAGCACCAGGCAGACCTCGCCGAGCTCCCCGCCGACCGGGTGGATGTGCACGTCGCCCTCACCGGCCGGGCGGGCCAGCCCGTCGAGCAGCAGCTCGCGGGCGAAGACCCAGGTGACCGGCTCGTCGCCGGGCAGGTGGAAGGTGAAGCGGACCGCGTACGGGTCGGCGGGGTCGTAGTCGAGGTCGACCACGATGCGGAAGGTGAGCTCGGTCGAGACCACGAGGTTCATGGTCAGGTGGCCCTGGACTGTGCTGTGCTGCATGGCACCGACACCTCTCGTTCTGCCCGGCCGCGCACGGGGTGAGGGTTTCGCGGGTGGCCCGGACAAGGCTGTTGGCTGACAGGGGGAGGGATTGCGTGCGGTACGTCCATCCTCATCGTCCCGTTCGGGGACGTAGTGGACAAGATGTGCTTTTTCAAATGGTGAACGAGCGGAACCGGCCGGGCGGGGACGGGGCGGCCGGGTGCGGCGGCACCGTCAGAGCACGAACGACGGCGTCATCGCGCCGACGCTGCGCCGCAGTTGGCCGGCGACCGCGGTGAGCCGGTCGGCCTGCTCGACCGGCAGCGAGAGGGCCATGGTGGCGACCACCGAGCCGACGGTGATCGGAACGGCCGCGCAGACGGTGCCGAGGGCGTACTCCTGGCGCTCGACCACCGGCATGGTGTGCCGCATCCCGGCGATGCGGCGCAGGACCGCCGACTCGCCGACCAGGGTGGACGGGGTGAGGCCCACCGGAGGGTGGCGCGCGAGGTGGTCGCGCCTGGCCTCCTCGGGAAGCTGGCTCAGCAGGCACTGGCCGATGGCGTGGGCGTGGGCGGTGGCCCGGAAGTCGGCCCACGGTTCGACGGCGGGCTGGTGGGCGCCGTCGACGGTGTCCACCACGGTCACCTCGCCGTCCTCGTAGAGGGCGAAGTAGACGGCGGCGTCGAGCTCGTCGCTTAACTGCTCCATCCGCACCCGCAGCCCGTGCCGTTCGGCCTGCCGGTCGTCGGCCCGGACGATGCCGTCGACCGACTCCCCGTAGAAGAAGTGTCCGTCGGTCCGCCGCAGGTATCCCTCGTGGGTCAGGGTCCGCAGCAGGTGGTACGCGGTGCCGAGCGGGAGTCCGGCCACCCGGGCCAACTGCTTGGCGGTGGCCCCGTGGCGGAACCCGCCGACGGCCTCCAGCAGGCGCAGCGCCCGCTGGACGGAGGAGATCAGGGTGGGCTGCCGGTCCTTGCGCGAGGTCCGCGTCGGCGGCGCGGTGCGCTCTGCGATCCGATCCATGGCCACAGCCAGCCCCCAGCCCGAGTCATTGCAGAGAAGAGCATGCGGAGTAGATCACTCCGATTTGCCCGATAGTCGCCCATTGCAGCACAGGCGCGCCGTCCCTGCAATGACTCTCACACGGTTCGCTCGGTAAAATCCTTTGAATCAAAGGTCATCAGATGGTAAAACCTAACTTTCAAAGAGCTGTTCAACGTTCATCTTCGCGATCAAAGATCTATCGCTGCTAGGAATCCTCCACGGACGGACGCACCCGTCGGCGGGCCGCGTTTCAGGCGCGCCGGGCGGCGGGAGAATCCCGCACAACGCTCCAGCCCCGGAGGTCGCCATGCGCACCCCGCCCCGCCCCGTCGTCAAGCGCACCGCCCGGGCGATCCTGCTGGAGGTCGACCCGAACGACCCGTACGGCCCGGCCTCGCTCGTGCTGATCAAGCGCACCCGCCCCGGCTCCCCGCACCCGTACTGGCTCACCCCCGGCGGCGGCGTCGAGCGCGACGACCGCACCGTGGTGGACGCGCTGCACCGCGAGGTGGACGAGGAACTCGGCGGCAAGGTGGTGGACGTGGTCCCCGCCTTCGTGGACACCATCAGCCACACGCACCACGACGACGGCACCCCGCTCCACCCGCACGGGGTGAAGGTGCAGCACTTCTTCGTCTGCCGGCTCGCCTCGATGGACCTCGACCGCCGGCACGGCCCCGAGGTCGACGAGCCCAACGGCGCGTACGAGGTGGTCCGGGTGCCGTTCACCCGTGAGGGCGTCACCTCGGTCAACGTGGTGCCGCCGAGCCTGCGGGCCTACCTGGCCGCCAACATCGAGGGCGTCCGCGCGCTGCTCGCGCCCGACCTGGGCTGACGGTCCGGACCCGCCCGACGTCGGCCCGGGCCGACGTCCGACCGCGTCCCGCACCCGGGCACGGCCTCACCGGGCGGCCAGGTCGTGCCGGATCCGTTCCGCCGGCAACCCGGCCCGCAGCAGCACCCCGCTCGTCCGCCGGACCATCGCGGGCGGCCCGGCGAGGTAGGCCGTCCGTCCGGTCCACGGGCCGAACCGGGCCACCGCCTCCGGGAGCCGGCCCGCCGACAGGCCGGCCGCGACCGCCTCCGCCGTCCCCGCACCGGGGCCGGACAGCACCGGACGCACCGTCAGCCAGTCGTGCCGGGCGGACAGCTCCCGCAGCCCGGCCAGCCCGTGGAGCTCCTCGGCGCGCCGGGCGCCGTAGACCACCTCGACCGAGCGGCCCGCCGCGCCGTACGCGGCCAGTTCCTCGACCAGGGCCAGCAGCGGCGCGATCCCGGTGCCGCCGCCCACCAGCAGCAGGTCCGCGCCGTCGGCGTGGTCCAGGGTCATCCCGCCGGCCGCCGGGCCGAGCCGCAGCACGTCCCCGGGCGCGGCCCGGCGCACCAGCGCGTTGCTCACCCAGCCCGCCTGCACCGCCTTGACGTGGAAGGTCAGCAGACCGTCCGGCCGGGGCGCCGAGGCGAACGAGAAGTGCCGCCGGACCCGCGGCCACCAGGGCGTCTCCAGAACGGTGTACTGCCCGGCCCGGTACGGGTAGGCCTGGTCGGGGCGGACGGTGAGCACCGCGACGTCCGGGGTGCGGCGCTCGTGCGCGACCACCTCGCCCTGCCACCAGGGCGGCGAGGTGCGGGCGTCCCGCTCGGCGGCCTCGATCATGATCGAGGAGACCAGCCGGTAGACCCGGCGCCAGGCCAGCTCGGTCTCCGCGGTCCACCGGCTGCCGGTGTACCTGGCGAGCGCCGCCAGCAGGCACTCGCCGACCGGGCCGTAGTGGCCGGTCAGCGTGCCGAACCGGCGGTGCGCGCAGCCCAGTGCGCCCAGGTACGCGCGCAGGTCCTGCGGCTCCCCGGCGCCGCGGGCGGCCATCAGCAGGGCGCGGAAGAGGCGGTCGCGCTGGACGTCCATGGCGGCCGGGAAGAGCGCCCTGATCTCGGGGTGGCCGAGGAAGAGGAGCGCGTAGAACTGCGCGGTGGCCCGGTCGGCGACCGGCTCGACCACGGCCAGGCAGGACCGGACCAGTTCGAGGTCCCGGGCGGTCGGCGGCTGCTCGGCGGGTCCGCCGGGGTCCGGGGCGGGCGGCACCGGGGCGAGCGGCGGAACGGCCCAGTTGAGGCCGGGGGCGCTGGTGAACAGCGGCTCGATCGCCCGGGCCGGCGCCGGTCCGGCGGCGTCCGGCCGGCTCGGCGCGGGGACCGCGGGCGGCCCGGCCGGCGGCGGCGGAACGGCGGCCGGCACCACCGACGGGGTGACCGGCGGCAGGTCCGGGGGATCCGAGGGCATCGGCGGAACGGCGGAGGCCGCCACCGAGCCGGGCCCGGTCCTGACCAGGAGTGTTCTGCGGGACTTCACCGCAACGTTTCGAGTACCCAAGAAAATCGTTTCGCCTCCGGCCGGCCTTCGCCACCACCTGGCTTGTCTCGGTTGACGCCCAGGAAGCGTGACATGCCCGGAGTGCTCATCCGACGAATAGCGCGAAGCCCTGACACCCGCCCCCGGGACGCGCTACTCTCGCTCGATCCGTGTCGCCCTGGGTGGCGGCTCCACCACCCAGGGCGACCGTCGCCGCCGGCCGGGACCCTCAGAGCTGCCGCAGCAGCAGGCCCGGCCGCTCGACGCAGTCCGCCACGAACCGCAGGAACCCGCCCGCGGTGCCGCCGTCGCAGACCCGGTGGTCGAAGGTGAACGACAGCTGGGTGACCTCGCGCACCGCCAGCTCCCCCTGGTGGACCCAGGGTTTGGCGACGATCCGGCCGACCCCGAGCATCGCCGCCTCCGGGTGGTTGAGGATCGGGGTCGAGCCGTCCACGCCGAACACCCCGTAGTTGTTCAGGGTGAACGTACCGCCGGTCAGCTCGGCCGGCGCGATCGACCCGGTCCGCGCCGCCTCGGTCAACCGGCCCAGCTCGACGCCGAGTTGCTCGGTGGTGAGGCGCTGCGCGTCCCGCACCACCGGGACGACCAGACCGCGCTCGCCCTGGGCCGCGAAGCCCAGGTGCACCGCCGGGTGCCGTCGGATGCCCGAACCGTCCTCCGTCACACTGGAGTTGAGCTCGGGGAACCGCTCCAGCGCGACGGTGCAGATCCGGGCGAGCAGGGCCAGCACGCTCACCTTCGGACCCGGAGCGGCGTTCAACTGCCGCCGGAGCGCCATCAGTTCGGTGGCGTCGGCGTCCACCCAGCAGGTGGCGGCGGGGATCTCCCGGTGGCTGCGGCCGAGCTTCTCGGCCACCGCCTTGCGCAGCCCGCGCAGCGGGACGACCTCCCCGGCGGCGGCCGTGGCCGGGGCCGGGACGGCCGGGGTGGCCGGCGCGGCCGGGGCGGCGACCCGCGCCGCGACCGCCCGTTCGACGTCCGCCCGCATGATCAGCCCGTCCGGCCCGCTGCCGGGGACCGTCGCCAGGTCGACGCCCTGCTCCCGGGCCAGCCGCCGCACCAGCGGCGAGATCACCGGCAGCACGGCCGGCGCCCGCACCACCGCCGGAACCGGTACGGCCACCGGGGCGGGCGCGGTCACCGGCGCGGGCGCGGTCACCGGCGCGGCCGGAGCGGCCACCCCCGCACCGACCCGGCGCCGCCGTCCGCTGCGCCCCGGTTCGGCGACCCCGTACCCGACCAGCGGCCGCTCCACCTCCGCCGCCGGTCCGGCCACCACCTCGACCGCCACCGCGAGCGGCTGCTCGCCCTCGCCCGGCGCCACCGCGACCGTCACCAGCGGCGCGCCGACCGCGATCTCCTGGCCCACCTCGCCGAACAGCGCGGTCACCACCCCGCCGTACGGACAGGGCACCTCCACCACGGCCTTGGCGGTCTCCACCTCCACCACCGGCTGGTCGACCGCGATCACCTCGCCGACCTCCACCAGCCAGCGCACCACCTCCGCCCCGGTGAGTCCCTCACCGAGGTCGGGCAGGGTGAACTCGCGCACGACGGGCATCATCCTCAGTCCTCCCACTGGAGCCGGGCGACCGCGTCCAGGATCCGGTCCACCCCGGGCAGGTGGTGGTGCTCCAGCATCGGCGGCGGGTACGGGATGTCGAAGCCGGTGACCCGCAGCACGGGCGCGGCCAGGTGGTGGAAGCAGCGCTCGGTGACCCGGGCGGCGATCTCCGCGCCGGTGCCGCCGAAGCCGCCGGCCTCGTGCACCACCACGGCCCGGCCGAGCGAGCGCACCACCCGGCAGACCGTCTCGTCGTCGAACGGCACCAGGGTGCGCAGGTCCAGCACCGCGAGGTCCCAGCCCTCGGCCTTCGCCACCTCGGCCGCCTCCAGGCAGACCGGCAGCGAGGGGCCGTAGGTGATCAGCACCGCCGAGCTGCCGGTGCGGCGCAGCACGGCCCGCCCGACCGGCTCGACCGGCACGGCCGGGTCGAACTCCGCCTTGCCCCAGTACAGCCGCTTGGGCTCCAGGAAGACCACCGGGTCGTCCGAGGCGATCGAGGCCCGCAGCAGCCCGTAGGCGTCGGCCACCGTCGCGGGGGTGACCACGTGCAGTCCCGGGGTCGAGGCGTAGTACGCCTCGGAGGCGTCGCTGTGGTGCTCGACGCCGCCGATGCCGCCGCCGTAGGGGATCCGGACGGTGATTGGCAGCGGCAGCCGGCCGGCCGTGCGGTTGCGCATCTTGGCGACGTGCGAGAACAGCTGCTCCAGCGCCGGGTAGGCGAAGGCGTCGAACTGCATCTCCACCACCGGCCGCAGCCCGTACATGGCCATGCCGACGGCGGTGCCGAGGATGCCCGCCTCGGCCAGCGGGGTGTCCAGGCAGCGGTCCGGGCCGAACTCGGCGGTCAGCCCGTCGGTGATCCGGAAGACGCCGCCGAGCGCGCCGACGTCCTCGCCGAGCACGTGCACCGCGGGGTCCTCGCGCATGGCGTCGCGCAGCGCCGCGTTGAGCGCCTGCGCCATGCTCGCGGTGCGGGCGCCGGCGGCGGGGGAGGCGGCGGTGGGGGAAGCGGCCGTCGTCATCAGTGCTGCACCTCGGCCTCGGCGGCCAGCTCCTCGGCCAACCGCGCGGCCTGCTCGCGCAGTTGCGGGGTGGGCTCGGCGTACACGTGGGCGAACAGGGACATCGGGTCGAGCTCCGGGTCGGCGTGGAACTCGGCCCGCATCCGGGCCGCGAGCGCCTCGCCCTCGTCGGCCGCCTCCTGCACCAGGGCGTCGTCCAGCACCCCGAGTCCGCGCAGTGCGCGCTCCATCAGCAGAATCGGGTCGTGCTCGCGCCAGGCCGCCACCTCGGCCTCGGTCCGGTAGCGGGTGGCGTCGTCGGCGTTGGTGTGCGCCTCGGCCCGGTAGGTCAGCGCCTCGACCAGGGTCGGGCCGCCGCCGGTCCGGGCCCGCTCGACGGCCTCGGCCAGGACGGTGTGCACGGCGGGCGCGTCGTTGCCGTCCACCAGCCGGCCGGGCATCCCGTAGCCGACGGCCTTGTGCGCCAGGGTCGGGGCGGCGGACTGCGCGCCGAGCGGGACGGAGATCGCGTAGCCGTTGTTCTGGACCAGGAAGACCACCGGGGCCCGGAGCACGGCGGCGAAGTTCAGCGCCTCGTGGAAGTCGCCCTCGCTGGTGCCGCCGTCGCCGAGCAGGGCCAGCGCGACCACCGGGTCGCCGCTCAGCCGGGCGGCGTGGGCCAGTCCGACGGCGTGCGGGCCCTGGGTGGCCAGCGGGGTGCAGAGCGGGGCGGTGCGGCTGGCGCGCGGGTCGTAGCCGGTGTGGGCGTTGCCGCGCAGCAGGGTGAGCGCCTCCAGCGGGTCCACGCCGCGGGAGACCACGGCCAGGGTGTCGCGGTAGCTGGGGAACAGCCAGTCGCGCTCGCCGAGCACCAGCGCGGCGGCGACCTGGCAGGCCTCCTGCCCGGTCGAGGCCGGGTAGACGGCGAGCCGGCCCTGCTTGGTGAGCGTGGTGGCCTGCTGGTTGTACCGGCGGCCGACGACCAGGCGGCGGTACAGCTCGCGGAGCAGGGCGGGGTCGTACTTCTCCAGTGCGGGGGTACCGAGGACCCGGACGGGAGCGGTGTCCGGGAGCAGCGGGGCCGGGTCGGTGCGGGGGGCGGTGGCCCCGGGCAGCCAGCCGGGCACCGACGTGCGGTGTCTGTGGTCGAGAACGGTCATCTCGGGGCACCTCCAGGGGTGGCGGGGGCTCCCTACCGATTGTTCGGTCGTCTGTTCATCTTGACCAGAAGCGTGCGAAGGTGGTGGACAATCGGCCCGGGGGGCGGTCGACTGGTGGCAGTTGGTCCAATCGGTGGGGGTGGGGGGTCATGTCGGCTGAACAGATGTCCAGACTCGACCGGGTCGACCGGGCGATCCTGCGGCTGCTGCAGCAGGACGGCCGGGCCTCGATCCGCTCGGTGGCCGAGCGGGTGCACGTGTCGCGGGCGAACGCGTACGCCCGGATATCCAGGATGGTCGAGGACGGGGTCATTCGCGGCTTCACCGCCAGGGTGGACCACGAACGCGCAGGTCAGGGCGCATCCGCCTACATCACCCTGAAGATCGTGCAGAACTCCTGGCGCACCGTGCGCGAGCAGCTGCTGGCCCTGCCCGGGGTCGCGCACATCGCGCTGGTCGGCGGCGACTTCGACGTCCTGCTGCTGGTGCACACCGCCGACAACCGGGCCCTGCGGGAGCTGGTGCTGGGCAGCATCCAGTCGATCCCCCAGGTGCTCGGCACCCGCACCATGCTGGTCTTCGAGGAGACCGACCAGGTCCCCCCGGACCAGCCCTGAGCCCCGGACCAGCCCTGAGCCCCGGACCGTCGGCTGCCCCGCGGACCCGTCCGGTCAGCGGGCCCGCAGACCGTCGAAGGCCAGGTGGACCACCGCGTCCGCGACCCCGTCGGCGCTCCTGTGGCCCGGCCGGTACCACTCCACGATGGAGTTGATCATGCCGAAGAGCAGCCGGGTGGCCAGCCGGGGTTCGACGTCCGCCCGCAGCGCGCCGTCCGCCACCGCGGCCCGCAGCAGCTCGGCCACCTGGTGGTCGAACTCCCGGCGGCGCTCCAGCGCCCACTGCTCGGTGGCCGTGTTGCCGCGCACCCGCAGCAGCAGGGTGACGTAGGGCAGCTCCGCCAGCAGCACCTCGGCGGTCCGCCGCACGACGTGCTCCAGCCGCTCCACCGCCGTCCCGTCGACCGCGCCCGGCTCGGAGAGGATCCCGAACAGCCCGTCCAGCGCCCGCCCGACGGCGAGCCGGAGCAGCTCCTCCTTGCCGCGCACGTGGTGGTAGATCGACGACTTGGAGATCCCGGCCGCGCGCGACAGGTCCTCCATCGAGGTGCCGTCGTAGCCGCGCTCGTTGAAGACGTCGACGGTCACCGCGAGCAGGGACTCCACGGTGTAGGCGGTACGCGTGGTGTGATCGGCCATCCTCCGAGTATGGCCGCCCGCCCCGGTGCCGCGGTGCCCGGGTGCCCTGGTCCACACCAAATCCCGGGCCCACGCCCTAGACTCGGCGGACGATCCGTCCGTGGCCGAGCAGGTGGGGTAGTCGATGAGCGCAATACCGGCAGTCGAGTCCGATCTGCCCGAGCAGCGCAGCGACGGCTCCACGGACCGGCCCGCGGCCGACTGGCGCGAGCGCGCCCGCGACCTGGTCCTGCGTTTCGGCCCGGCGGTCTGGTGCTACGCCGTGCTGAAGCTGCTCGGCTTCACCGTCTTCATGAAGCTGCTCTCCTTCTCCGGGGACTACCTGGAGAAGCACCCCCGGTTCGGCGGCGGCGCCAACCCCTGGGACGTGCTGGCCAGCTGGGACGGCTGGTGGTACCAGCAGGTCGCCCAGTTCGGCTACCACCCGGCGCTGGTGCCGGTCCCCGGGGGCACTCCCGGCTTCACCATCGAGCAGAACTCGGCCGCCTTCTTCCCGCTCTACCCCGGCCTGATGCGGCTGGTCTCGGAGATCAGCCCGTTCGGCCTGTACGGCGCCGGGATGCTGGTCTCGGTGGTCGCCTCGCTGTTCGCCGCGGCCGGCATCTACGCGGTGGTGGACCGGATGGCCGGTCCGCGCGCGGGCGTGATCGCGGCCGGGCTGTGGGCGATCGCCCCGGGCTCGGGCGCCGAGTGGGCGCTGTACTCCGACTCGCTGTTCATCGCGCTGGCCGCCTGGGCCTGCTACTTCGTGATGACCAAGCAGTGGGTGACGGCCGGGGCGATCACCCTGGTCGCCGGCCTCAACCGCCCCACCTCGGCGGCGCTGATCGGCGCGGTCGGCCTGGCCGCGCTGGTGGAGCTGTACCGGCGGGAGAGCGGGGTGCTGCGCCCGCTGACCGCGATGCTGCTGGCCCCGCTCGGGCTGCTCGGCTACGTCGGCTGGGTGGGCTGGCGGATGGGCGACTGGGGCGGCTACTTCACGCTCCAGCGGGACGCCTGGCTGCACTACTTCGACTGGGGCCAGGGCACCTGGCGGGCGGTGCGCGGCATCCTGCTGGGCCGCAACGACTACCCGTTCGCCTACCACACCTCGGACATGCTGGCGACGCTGCTGGTGCTGAGCCTGCCGGTGCTGATCGTGCTGCTGGTCCGGCTGCGCCCGCCGCTGGTGCTGACCGCCTACACGCTGGCGACCATCGTCTCGGTGCTCGGCAGCCTGGGCATCTTCGGCAACACCTCGCGCTACCTGCTGCCGGCGTTCCCGCTGCTGATCGCGCTCGCGGTGGCGATGCGGAAGCTGAGCTGGCCGGTGCTGGCCACCGCGCTCGGCACCGGGGCGCTCGCCTCCGGCTGGTACGCCGGTTACGTCATCTTCGAGCTGGGCATCCCGTAGGCCCCGCCGTCACCGCCCGACGGGAGCGCGTCCGGAACCCGCCGGACGCGCTTCTCATTTGCCTCTTGAGCCGACCGATCGTTCGGTTACTCTGTGACGTGTCCCGTCCTCCCCTCTGAGGAGCGCACACCATGTCCGCAGCGGTCACCCACCCCCACGTCGCCGAGCTCGTCGAACGCCACCGGGCCACCCTGGAGGCCGCCGTCGACGCCGCCGCCAAGCGCGACTACTGGTCGCCCTACCCCGAGTTCCCGAAGGCCTACGGCGAGAGCGGCGCCGCGGACGGCAGGGCCGCCTTCGAGGCGCTGCTGAACCGGCCGTTCGAGCTGCCCGGCCACCCCGCCGACGGCGACCTGGTCGGCGGCGAGGCCTCCCCGTACGGCCTGGAGCTGGGCATCGGCTACCCGCACGCCGGACCGGACGCCCTGATCGCCGCGCTGACCGCCGCCCGCCCGGCCTGGGCCGCCGCCGGGCCGCTCGCCCGCGCCGCCGTCTGCCTGGAGATCCTGGCCCGGATCAACGCCCGCTCGCACGAGTTCGCCAACGCCGTCATGCACACCACCGGCCAGGCCTACCCGATGGCCTTCCAGGCCGGCGGCCCGCACGCCCAGGACCGCGGCCTGGAGGCCGTCGCCTACGCGTACACCGAGCAGACCCGGCTGCCGGAGAGCGCCGGCTGGACCAAGCCGCAGGGCAAGCGCGACCCGCTCGTGATGACCAAGGAGTTCACCGTCGTCCCGCGCGGCCTGGCGCTGCTGATCGGCTGCAACACCTTCCCCACCTGGAACGGCTTCCCCGGCCTGTTCGCCTCGCTGGCCACCGGCAACCCGGTGCTGGTCAAGCCGCACCCGCGCGCCGTCCTCCCGCTGGCGCTCACCGTCCGCACCGCCCGCGAGGTGCTCGCCGAGGCCGGTTTCGACCCCGACCTGGTCTGCCTGGCCGCCGAGCACGAGGGCGGCACCGTGGCCGCCACCCTGGCCGTGCGCCCGGAGATCAAGCTGATCGACTACACCGGCTCCACCGCCTTCGGCGACTGGCTGGAGGAGCACGCCCGGCAGGCCGAGGTCTACACCGAGAAGGCCGGCGTCAACACCGTGGTCGTCGACTCCACCGACGACTACCGGGGCATGCTGAACAACCTGGCCTTCTCGCTCTCGCTGTACAGCGGCCAGATGTGCACCACCCCGCAGAACCTGCTGATCCCGCGCGGCGGCATCGGCACCGACCAGGGCGCCAAGTCCTACGACGAGGTGGTCCGCGACCTCGCCGCCGCCGTCGAGGGCCTGCTCTCCGACGACGCCCGCGCCACCGCCGTCCTCGGCGCCGTGGTCAACCCCGGCGTGCTCCGGCGCTCGGCCGCCGCGGCCGGCGGCGAGTACGGCGAACTCGCCCTCGCGCCGCGGGCGGTGCAGCACCCGGAGTTCCCCGGCGCGACCGTCCGCACCCCCGCGCTGGTCAAGCTGGACGCCGACAAGCCGGACGACCGCGCGATCTACCGCAGCGAGTGCTTCGGCCCGGTCTCCTTCGCCGTCGCGGTCGAGGACACCGCCGCCGCGGTCGCGCTGCTGCGCGAGACCGTGCGCACCCGGGGCGCGATGACCGCCTCCGGCTACACCACCTCGCCCGAGGTCGAGGCCGCCCTGGTCGAGGCCGCGCTCGACGCCGGCGTCTCGCTCTCGCTCAACCTCACCGGCGGGGTGTACGCCAACCAGACCGCCGCCTTCTCCGACCTGCACGGCACCGGCGCCAACCCGGCCGCCAACTCCGCCTACTGCGACGGCGCGTTCGTCGCCAACCGGTTCCGCACCGTGGAGATCCGCCGGCACAGCTGAGTGCCGCTCGCCTCCGGTCCCCGGCCACTCGCCGGGGGCCGGAGATTCACAACCTCACTCCCGGGCAGCGATGATGGAGGCGGGGAAACGCCACACCCGGCGTCCAGCCGCTGTTCGAGCACCGGGAGCTGACACATGAGCGAGAAGCAGACCGTCACCGACGTCATCGTGGTCGGCGCCGGACCGACCGGACTGCTGCTGGCCGGCGATCTCGCCGCCGCCGGGCTGGACGTCACCGTGCTGGAGAAGCGCGCCGCCGAGTCCAACCTCACCCGGGCCTTCGCCGTCCACGCCCGCAGCCTGGAACTGCTGGACGCCCGCGGCCTCGCCGACGAGCTCATCACCGACGGCCGCCCCGTCACCTCGCTGAACGCCTTCAACCGGGCCAGGATCGACCTCGGCAGCCTGCCCACCCGCTTCCCGTTCGTCCTGATGACGCCGCAGTACCGGACCGAACAGCTGCTGCTGGACCGGGCGGTGAAGGCGGGCGCGCGGATCCTGCGCGGCGCCGAGGTGACCGGCCTGCACCAGGACGCCGAGGGCGTCACGGTCGAGACCGTCGAGGACGGCGCCGCCGCCACCCACCGGGCCCGCTACGCGGTGGGCGCCGACGGCGTCCACTCCACCGTCCGTGACCTGCTCGGCCTGCCCTTCCCCGGCGAGTCGGTGGTCGACTCGATGCTGCTGGCCGACGTCCGGCTCGAACGCGACCCCGACGACGGGCTCGCCGCCGGCGCCGACGAGGACGGCCTCGCCCTCCTGGTGCCGTTCGGCGACGGCTGGTACCGGGTCCTCGCCTGGGACCGCAACGAGCAGCTCCCGGACGGCGCCGTGCCGGAGCTCGACCTGATCGCCGCCATCGCCCGCCGCGCCCTCGGCGAGGACTACGGGCTGCACGACGTCCGCTGGAGCTCCACCTTCCACAGCGACGAGCGGCAGGTCCCCGACTACCGCTCCGGGCGGGTCTTCCTGGCCGGTGACGCGGCCCACTGCCACTCCCCGGCGGGCGGCCTCGGCATGAACACCGGCCTCCAGGACGCCGCCAACCTCTCCTGGAAGCTCGCCGCCGTCCTGCGCGGGCGGGCCACCGACGCGCTGCTCGACAGCTACCAGGCCGAGCGGCACCCGGTCGGCCGGGCGGCCCTGCGCGTCTCCGGCGCGATGATCCGGGTCGCCGTCGCCCAGTCCGCCGCCACCCGGGCGCTGCGCGGCGCGCTGGTCTCGGTCGCCGGGCACCTGGACACGCTCGTCGAGCGCGGCGCCCGCACCGTCTCCGGCATCGGCATCGCCTACCCGGCGCCCAAGGACGCCCACCCGCTGGTCGGCAAGCGCGTCCCGGACCTTCGGCTGACCGCCCTGGAACAGCCCCGCGAGGGCGCCCCGGCCGCTCCCGAGCGGCTCTACGAGGCCCTGCGGGCCGGGAGGTTCGTCCTGGTCAGCAATGACGAGGTGGCGGCCGCCGACCCGTGGGCGGACCGTCTGGTCACCGCCGCCCCGGCCGACCCGCACGGCAAGCTGCGCGACACCGTGCTGCTGATCCGCCCGGACGGCTACGCCGCCTGGGCCGCCGTCGACCCGGGCGCCGGCGAGCTGCGCGCCGCGCTCACCGAGTGGCTCGGCGAGGCCTGACCCGGCCCGCCGGGCGCGGCCCCGGGGCGCACGGCCGTCCCGGGGTCAGCCCTTGGCCTTCTCGTAGTGCCGGGCCGCCTTCGCCCGGTTGCCACACACCGCCATCCGGCACCAGCGGCGGCGGCCGTTCTGCGAGGTGTCGAAGAAGTGCAGGATGCACGCCTCGTGCGCACACTTCTTGATCCGCTGCGGCCCCTGGGCCAGCAGCCCCAGGAAGTCGTCCACCACCAGCCAGGCGGCCAGCCGCTGCGGCCCGTCCACCTCGACCCGGTCCACCGGCCCGGCCGCCGAGGCCTCCCGCCGCACCCGCCCGTGCCGCAGCACCGCGTCCAGCCCGGCCAGCTCGCCGGCCCCGGGCAGCCGGCCCGCGTCCAGCTCGCGCACCGCCGCCGCCAGCGCCTCCCGCGCCTGCCGGAGGGCGGCCAGCCCGGCCTCGTCCGCCGCGCACCGCGGGGCCAGCCCGGCCGAGGAGAGCCAGATCGCGTGGCCGTCCGGCGCGTCGAGCAGGTCGTTGACCGGCACCCCGGCCCACCGCGTGTTCAGCAGGTCGAGCGCGAGCGGCTCACCGAGCAGCGGGCGCGGGTCCCGCGGGTCTGCTGTCCGCTCCGTCATCGGCACTCCCAAGCTCTCGAACGGTCCCCGAGTCTACGGCCGGCCCCGTCCGGGCGGTTCCTGGCCGGAACAGGACAGCGCCCGGCCGGATCCCGCCGCCCGCCCGGGGAGCGGTCGGTGTGTTTCCGTACTGTTTCAAGATCGCTCACCGGGCGGTCCACCCCCCGTGACCACTGTCATACGCACGACTGATGACGTAGCCTCTCGACCGTGCATAGGGTTCCCCACAGCTCGGCGAGGCCATTGACGGCGCGTTCCGGCGCCGCACCGGGTCTGCCGAACCCGCTCGGTGGGGAAGGTAACCACATGGCCTCACAGCACCCCCAGGACGCACGACTCAGACTGGTCGGGCCGCGCCAGGACGCACCCGCGCCCGCTCCCCGGCCACCCGCTCCGCCGCTGTCGCCCGCGCCGACGCCCGGACGCCCCAGCCCCACCGGCGGCTTCGCCGACACCCTGCATGTGGCGATCGAGGCCAGCGGCCTCAGCCTGGACCGGATCCGCGCCGCGCTCGCCCAACGGGGCGTCAGAGTCAGTGTCACCACGCTGAGTTACTGGCGGCGCGGGCGCAGCCAGCCGGAGCGGGCCAGTTCGCTGCGCGCCGTGCACCTGCTGGAGGAGCTGCTCGGCCTGCCGCACTCCACGCTGTCCGCGCTGCTCGGCCCGCCCCGTCCGCGCGGCCGCTGGGCGGCCAACGCCACCACCAGCCACCTGCGGCTGGAGGACGTCTGGCCGGGCGAGCAGGACATCTCCGACGTGTTCACCGAACTCGACGCGCCGCCGGCCGGCGAGCTGGAGCGGCTCTCGGTCCACGACTCGTACTACGTGGACGCCGACCGGCGCGGCAACCTGCTGCGGCTGCGCCAGGTGGTCCGCGCCACGGTGGCCGGGGTGACCCGCTGCCTGGTGGTGCACAAGGCCGACGAGGAGGGGACCGGCTGCCCGGAGATCACCGGTGTGCGGCACGGCCGGCTCGGCCGGGTGCGCCGCCGCACCGAGGCCGGGCTGATCGTCGGCGAGGTGATGCTGGACCGTCCGCTGGGCCTCGGTGACAGCACCGTCTTCGAGTACGAGGTGGAGATCCCCTCCGGCGGCGCCCGGACGACCGAGTACAGCCGCCGCTTCGCCACGCCGGTGCGCGAGTACGTGCTCCAGGTCCACTTCGACCCGGCGACGGTGCCGGTGCACTGCGAGCGCTACGACCGCGACCCGGGGGCGGACGTCGACCGGCGCCGCGAGCAGCTCTGGATCGGCGCCTCCGCCAGTGCCCACGTCCTCGCCCCCGACCAGCAGCCGGGCCACATCGGCGTCCGCTGGGAGTGGGAGTAGCCGCTCCGCGGCCCGGCGCCCGCGCGCCCGCTCCGTCGCACCGCCCCTCCGCATGCTTGTCATGGCACAGCCATTCCCGGAATACCTAACCGTTGAAACCCACAGTACCGGTTGACTCGCTCTCGACCCGGCCCCTGCCGCCGAGCCGACCCGTCGGCGCCACCCCTCCCAGCACCTCCCGTCACTCCCCGCCACACCGGGCACGCTGAACGGCCGTCACCCGTTCGGAGCAATCCGCCGTGCCGATCATGCGTCCGCTTTGGGACTTTGGTCCCGATAACACGCGGTGTGCCCCTGGGAAGGACCGTGCTGTCACGTCGTCAGCGGCCTGACAGCAGCGTCCCCCAGCAGGAGAGACAAGAGGCGGAGAATGACCCGAACCGAGCAGCTGACCCCCTTGGTGGAATTCGACGAGGTGGAGCCGGACGAGGACTGCATATGCGGGGGCTGCTGCGCCCGCCGCCGGGCCCGGCTGCACGCCGCGCCGGTGCACGAGGGCGGACACGCGGCAGCCCGCAGCGTCCGGCGCCGGGCCGCCGTGCTGATGGCCGCCGTCGGGACCGCGCTCGGCGGCGGCGCGGCCGGCGCGGCCACCGCCGTCGCGGCTCCCGCCCCGACCCCGACCCCCGGCGGCTCCGCCAGCCCCCGCACCGAGACCCCGCAGGGCGAGGTCAGCGGCCTCTACGGCGAGTCCCCCTCCGCCCGCTCGTTCGCCGCACCGCGCGCCGCCGCGGCCCCGGTCACCCGGGCCCAGATCATCGAACGGGCCCAGCGCTGGGTCGACCAGAAGGTCCCGTACAGCATGAGCCGGTACTGGTCGGACGGCTACCGCCAGGACTGCTCCGGCTTCGTCTCGATGGCCTGGGGGCTGGGCACCAGCCAGACCACCTGGACCCTGCCGAACTTCGCCGACCGGATCACCAAGGCCGACCTCCAGCCCGGCGACATCCTGGTCTACAACAACCCGGCCAGCCCGCAGTCCGGCTCCCACGTGACGATCTTCGGCGGCTGGACGGACTCCACCCGCACCCGCTACCTCGCATACGAGCAGACCTCCCCGACCACCCTCAAGCGCTCCACCCCGTACGCGTACTGGAACAACTCGGCCTCCTACGTCCCGTACCGCTACAAGGGCCTCGCCGCCGGCGGCAGCGGCGGCAGCAGCAGCGGCGGGAACTCCTCGTCGACGGCCTTCCCGGGGGCCGGCTCGTTCGGCCCGGGCGCCAACAATGCCTACGTCACCGAGCTCGGCCGGCTGCTGGTGCAGCGCGGCGGCGGCCGCTTCTACAGCGAGGGGCCGGGCCCGCGCTGGGGCGAGGCCGACCGGCGGGCCACCGAGGCCTTCCAGCTCGCCCAGGGCTGGCGCGGCAGCGAGGCGGACGGCATCCCGGGCAAGGCCACCTGGGACTACCTGGTCAACGGCAAGGGCCGCGACATCGGGGGCGGCACCCCGCTGCCGCCCCCGCCGGTCACTCCCGGCACCGGCGTGCCGGCCTTCCCGGGCACCGACAAGTTCGGCCCGGGCGCCAACAACGACTGGGTGCGCCTGCTCGGCGAGCAGCTGGTCCGCAAGGGCTACGGCCGCTCCTACACCGAGGGCCCGGGCCCGCGCTGGACGGACGCCGACCGGCGCAACGTGCAGGCCTTCCAGGAGGCCCAGGGCTGGCGCGGCGCCGAGGCGGACGGCTACCCCGGCCCGGACACCTGGAAGCGGCTGTTCTCCTGACGGCAGGTCCCCTGACGGCCGATCCCCTGACGGACCGTCCCCCGACGGACCGTCCCCGGCCGGCCGTTCCCCCGACGGCCCGCCGCCCGGACCCGTCCCGGCCGCCGGTTCACACCGGCGCGCCGGGCGGGCGCCCGGACATCCAGTGGAACAGCCCCATCGCCACGCTGGTCGCCAGGTTGAAGCTGGAGACCCCGGGCCGCATCGGCACCGCGACCAGGGCGTCGGCCCGTGCCTTCAGCTCCGCCGTCACCCCGTGCCGCTCGGTGCCGAAGGCGAGCACCGCGTCGTCCGGGAAGGCCGTCTCCCGGATGTCCGCGCCCTCCGGGTCCAGCACGTGGAGCGGTCCGGCCGGCAGCTCGGACAGGGTCAGCCGCTCGACGGCGGTGGCGAAGTGCAGGCCCGCGCTGCCGCGCAGCACCGCCGGGTGCCAGGGGTCCAGCTCGCCGGTGGTGACCACGCCCGCCGCGCCGAAGCCGGCCGCGAGCCGGATCACCGCGCCGACGTTGCCCAGGTTGCGAGGGTTCTCCAGCAGCACGACGGGGGCCGGCCGGGGCCGCAGGCCCAGCGCGGCGCGATTGGCCTCCGCGGTGGGCCGCACCGCCAGCGCGATCACCCCGGTCGGGTGCAGCCGGGGCGCGAGCGTGCGCAGCGCGGCCCCGGGCAGCTCGGCGGCCAGCGCGTCCAGCGCGGGCGCGACGTCCGGGGCCAGTTCGGCGGCGAGCGCCAGCAGCGCGGCGCGGTCGGTGGTCAGCACCTGCCGGACGGTGCCGCCGAACCGCAGCGCGTGCTTCAGCGGGTGGAACCCGTCCAGCAGCACCGTCCCCGGCTCCTCGGCCCCGGCCCGCCAGTCCCGCAGCAGTTCCTCGTTCACCCCGCTCACTCTGCCATCCCCGGCGGGGGCCGCCTCAACGCCCCGTGGGCTCCGGCTCGCGCCGCTCGGCGGTGGCCGCCGTGCCACCGCCGCGCAGCGCCCGTTCGAGGTCCTTCAGTGCCTGGAGCAGCAGCCGGGTGCCGGAGCGCACGACGTCCCCCTGCACCCCGGCCGGCTCCTCGGCGAGCCGCCGCTCCAGCTGTTCCTGGGCCTCCCGCACGGCGCCGAACTCCACCGGCTGCCCGGTCAGCAGGGCGCCCGCCGCCAGCGCCGTCGCCAGCCGCAGCTCCTCGGCGAACTCGGCCGCCCCGGGCACCGGATCGGCGTCCTCGGCGGGCAGGTGGGCCTCCAGCAGCACCGCGACCCGTCCGAGGTGGCCGACCGCCGCGCGGGCCCGGTCCAGCTGGCGCCGGCTCACCCCGGGCAGTCCGGAGGCGTGCCGGCCGGGCTCGGCGTCGGCCCGCTGCATCGCCTGGAGCAGCTCCGAGCGCGCCTCCCGGGAGTCCAGCAGCGCCGAGCGGACCTCCCGTCCGCGCGGCGCGGCCGGCCGCCCGTAGACGGCGATCACCTCGGCCGCGTACCGCCCGGCGGCGGCCAGCCACTCGGCCAGCCGTTCGCCGAGCCGGGCGGTCTGCCAGGTCGGGAAGAGCGCGTAGACCAGCAGCGCGACCGAGCCGCCGAGCAGGGTGAGCCCGACCCGCTCCACCGCCGTGGCCAGCGGGTTCCCCTCCTGGAGCCCGAGCAGGAAGACGACGTAGGAGGAGATGCAGGTGGTGATCACCGCGTAGCCGGTGCGGAAGGTCAGGTAGGCCCCGGCGATCGAGACCACCGCGAGTGCGGCCAGCACCCACTCGCCGGGCCTGGCCAGCTGCACCACCAGGGTGGAGGCGGCCACCCCGACGACCGTGCCGGCCAGCCGGGCCACCCCCCGGCTGTAGGTCTGCGCGAAGTCCGGCCGCATCACCATCGCGGCGGTCATCGGCGCCCAGTAGCCGTGGTGGAAACCGGCCAGCCGGGCCAGCAGATAGGCAACGGTGACCACCCCGGACAGCCGCACCGCGTGCTGGAACACCGCCGAGTGCGGGTGGAACTGCCGCCGCACCGCGCGCAGCGCCGTCGGCAGCATCCGGACCAGCGGCGGTTTGCGCAGCGCCCCGCCGGGCTGGAGGACGGGGGTGTCGATGGTGTCCTCGGAGCTCCGGTCGAGCGCGTCGGCGGCCTTGCGGAGCAGCCCGGCCAGTCGGCGCGCGGCCCGGCGGGCGGCGCCGCGCAGCTCCGGCCCCTCGGTCCGGGCGACCAGGGTGAGGGACGGCGCCGAGCGGGGCAGCTGGAGCGGGTCGCCGGTGCGGACCGCCCGGGCCAGCGCGTCCATCGCCTCGGCGGAGGCGGCCAGCACCTCCCGGGCCCGGTCGCGCTCCGGCCCCTCCTCGGGGGCGCCCACCTTGGGGTCGGCGATCGCCGCCAGGGTGGGCCGGATCCGTTCGGCGATCCCGCGCAGGCCGCGCAGTTCGGGCGGCCTGCGCCGGTCCTGCCAGGGCGTCAGCGCGGCGGCGTGCCGGGCCTCCATGAACGGTTCCGGGTCGACGTGCGCGGTCGGGTCCTGGCGCAGCCGGCGCGCGTAGTCGGCCAGTTCGGCGTAGGTGTCGGCGAGCGCCTCCCGCTGGGCGGTCCAGCTGCCGATCGGCCAGAGGGTGATGACCAGGGCCTGGACGCCGCCGCCGAGCGCGCAGACCAGCCCGTGGCCGAGCGCGGTGAGCGGGCTGACCGGCAGTTGGACGACGATCAGCATCACCGAGAGGGTGTTGGCGGCGACCACGCCCGCGGTCGGCCCGATCGCCCAGGCGAGCCCGGCGCCGAACGCCCAGACCGCCAGCAGCACCGGGAAGAGCCCGGTCACCCCGGCCGCCAGGTAGCCGAGGAAGGTGCTGACCCCGAGTCCGATCCCGGCGGCGACGGCCAGCGTGGCCCGGGGCCGGAAGCTGCGCTGGAAGGTCGCCGTCCCGGCGATGAACGCGCCCATCGCGGCCGAGGTGGCGAGCCGGGCGTCGCCGAGCGCGAGGGTCGGGAAGAGCACCAGGGCGACGGCGAGCGCGCCGCGCGCCGCCCGCTTGGGGTCGGTGAGCGCCCGGTCGATGGTCAGTCCGGTCCGCGCGGTGTCTCGAAGCGCGGCGAACCAGGACATACCGGTCAGCTTAGTGGCGGCCCCCGGGACGGATCCGCGCGACCCGCTCCCCGGCCCACAGCAGCGCCGCCGTCGGCAGGAACACCGCGTCCGCCGCGATCATCGCCAGCGAGAACACCGGCAGCCCCAACAGCACCGCGATCCCCGCGTGTTCGGCCATCATCACCACCAGCAGCGCGTTCTTGATCCGCCGGTTCACCAGCGTGAACGGGAAGGCCACCTGGAGCAGCACCGTCCCGTAGGTGATCAGGAACACCGGCAGCATCGCCCCGCCGACCAGCCCGGACAGCCCCGGCCAGGGCGTGAAGTAGTCCAGGTGCAGCGGGTAGTACAGCGCGGTGCCGTCCTGCCAGCGCGAGCCCTGCACCTTGTACCAGCCGGCCGTGGCGTAGATCAGCACCACCTCGACGGCGATCACCAGCATCGCGCAGTTGTGCACCATGGTCGCCAGCGCGTCGAGCACCGCCCGGGTCTCGCCCCGCGGGGCCGCCCGGTCCACCAGCCACCACAGCCCGGCCACCGCCCAGAGCACCCAGAACAGCGGACCCCAGCCGACGTACGGGAACGCCGGGACCGTCCAGTCCAGGCTGCTCCCCGAGAAGCCCCCCAGCTGACAGACCAGCAGCACCGCGCCGAGCACCGCCCACACCAGCACCCCGGCCGCGCCGTCCCGCCCGGACCGCACCCGCCGGGCGTCCAGCGACCACACCTCGGCGCACCGGGTGAAGACCAGGTACACCGCCATCAGGTGGACGATGTTGTCGCCGCCGTCGCCGAGGAAGACGTTGCGGTTCTGCAGCGACAGCACGGTCACCAGGAACAGCACCGTGGCCGCCCTGGTCCGCCAGCCGAGCAGCACCGCCAGCGCGGCCAGCACCGCCAGGTGGTAGACCAGCTCGAACCAGAGCCGCCCGCCGAACCAGGGAAGCACCGTCAGCGCCCCGTTGTCGGCCAGCAGCCGTTCCGCCAGCTCCATCGACCAGGGCGAGGTGTCGCCGTACAGCAGCCGCCGGTCCGGCCACTCGCGCAGCAGGTACGCCAGCCAGACCAGCCCGAAGCCGATCCGCACCGTCGCCGCCTGGTACCGCCCCAGCACCCGGCCGGCGAACACCCCGAACGCCCGGGCGGCCGGTCCCGTCCGGCGCACGGCGGGCGACGCCCCCTCGCCGGGCGGCGCCCCCTCGCCGGCCGGCGGCCCGGACTGGCGGGGAACCGCGTCCGGCAGCAGTTCCGGCACCCCGGCCGGGACCGGGCCGCTCACCACAGCTCCCGCAGGTCCTCGTCCCGCACCGGCCACCAGGGCAGCTCGCGCACCTTCGGCGCGGGCGGCGCCGCCTCCCCGCTCCAGTCCGGCGGCGCGACGGTCGTCGTGGTCACCCGCAGCTCGACCGCCACCACCGGCCGGCCCTCGACGCTGCGGCCGATCCGCTGCACCGCGATCCGCTTCAGGTAGTCCTCGGCGAGCCGGCCGCGCGCCGTGGTCGCCGACTCGTCCTGGGCGCTGTGCGATCCGTCGTAGAAGTCCCAGGCCCGGCGCAGCAGGTTCTGGTCGGCGTGGCCGGGCGCCGGATTGCCCCGGATCGCCGCGATGTCCTGCGCCGTCAGCCCCACCCACCCGTGGACCACGGCGTCCCCGTCCGCCGACACCGTGCGCACCCGGGCGTCCACCGCGACGTTCTGCTGCAGCGGATTGGGCGCGAACAGCTTCCAGTTCTGCTCGAACTCGGGATAGACCAGGCCGTCCAGCTGCTCCCGGTACTCCCGGGAGAGCGAATTGGCGGGCGCCACGTGCAGGAAGACCGCGCCGAGGAACAGCCCGGTGGCCGTCACCAGCAGGACGGCGGCCGTGCCCAGGACGACCCGGGCGGGCGCCGACCGGACCGGACCGGCGGGCGGCGGCGGGCTCTCGGCGTTCTCGGCGGCCTCGGCACTCTCGGCCATGAACTCCCCCGGGGACGGGTGGGGCCGGCACCGCGCCGGCCCGGTCGCGCGCCCATCCTGCCCTAATCCCGGTGCTCTGCGGAGCCCCCCGGGCACGCGGTTCCGGACGACGCGGCCCCCGCGGCCCCGCTACAGGACGAAGGCGTCCTGCCCGTCGCTGCTCACCATCGGACGGCCCGCGCCGTCCCAGGCGTACATCCCGCCGTCCACGTTGACCGCGTCCCGGCCGTTCTGCACCAGGTACTGGACGACCTGCGCGGAACGCCCGCCGACCCGGCAGAGCACGTACAGCGTCGCGTCCGGCAGCTCGCCGATCCGCGCGACCACCTCGCCGATGGGGATATGCAGCGCGCCGTCCACGTGCCCGGCGTCCCACTCGTCCTGCTCCCGGACGTCCAGCAGGGCGGCGTCGGCGGGCACGGCGGCGGCGTCGATGGTGGGGATCTGCGCGAACATCGTCTGGTTCTCCTGGGCGTCGGGATCGGCCCCGCCATTGTCCCCCACCGGCCCGCCGAGCAGCTTCGCCAGCTCGGCCTGCTGCGCGGCGGCCTTGGCCAGCAGCTGCTCGGCCAGCTCGGTCAGCAGCCCGTCCGGGTCCTGCGGGGCCAGTGCCAGCAGCCCGCCCATCGCGCTGCGCTCCAGGCGGACCTGCTCGGTGGCGAGTTCGCCGATCCGGCCGGTCAGCCACTCCAGCCGGCGGCGCAGCCAGCCCAGCCGGTCGGGGGAGTCCACGGCGGGCGCCGCCTCGGGCGCGGTGGACCACTCGGCCGCCAGCGCCTCCAGCGCGGCGGTGTCGCCGTACGCGTAGGCCTCGTTCACCCGGGCCAGGAACGCCGCCCGGCGCCGCTGCTCCTCCGGGTCGGTGGAGAGGTCCGGATGGGCGCGGCGGACCAGCTCCCGGTAGATCCGCTGGGCGTCCCGGCCGGGCCGCACCCGGGCGGGCGCGGCCGGCGGCGGCGGGGCGTCCTCCTGCTCGCCGCGCTCCCGGACGCTGTCGAACAGCGCGTCCAGGTCCGGCAGCTCCTCGACCCGCCGGCGCGCCTCGTGGGCCCGCCGGAGGTCCTCCGGGTCCCCGGTGCGGGCGGCCACGGCCTCGGCGAGCAGCGCGTCCAGCTCGTCCAGCCGGGCGTACAGCGGACCGAGCAGCTGATGGTGGATCAGCGCGAAGTTGTCGATCTCGACCCGCAGCGTCCGCACGTCGACGTCCATGGTGAGCCAGGCGAGTTCGGCGGCCTCGACCCGCTCCTCCAGCTCCTGCTGCTCCGGATCGGTCCAGCGGACCGGGATCTGCGCGGTCACCTCTCGCCTCCTCCTGCATGCGGTCCTGCGACCCTACCGCCCGCCCGCGCGGTGCCGTCGCCCGGTGGACGGGGAGTGCGGACCGGCGCACGGCACGTGACACGCAACTGATACCGAGGAATCTCCCCGTTTCGCTATCGACTCCCGGCCCGTCCGTGCTTCGCTGGTATCCGCACAGCATGCCTTCCTCCGGAGAAACGGCCGTCTCCAGACATGGCGGCCAGGCGGGAGCAGACCGAATCCATGGTGGACGATCCCAACTCCACACCGCGTCGGGCGGGCACCGACCCGGGGCCCGGCACCGCACCGGGTGACCAGCCGTCGGGGGTGGTCGCCCTGGTCCGGCTCGCCCTCGTCCTGGTCGACCGCGGCGGCCGGATCACCCAGTGGAGCCGGGCCGCCGAGGAACTGTTCGGCCACCGCGCCGAGGCCGTCCACGACCGGCCGGCCGCCGGGCTGCTGCCCTCCGCCGAACCGCGCAGCGTGCCCGGCCAGGCCGCGCCCCCGGCCTCCGGCCGCCGCCGGGACACCTTCACCACGCTCGCCGAGCTGACCTCCACCGGCGCCGCCTGGGCGGGACAGCTGCCCGTGGTCGACCGCGAGGAGCACCTGCGCGACGTCCTCTGGTGGGCCTACCCGGTGGACGGCCCGGCCGGCGGACTGCTGGCGCTGGCCGCCGACGCCCGCCCGCTGCGCTCCTCCGGCCCCCGGCTGGCCGTCGGCGAGCGGCAGCTGCCGTTCGCCGCCGCCCCCGGCGCCCTCGGCGGCTTCCACCGGCTCTCCGCCGCGCTGACCACGGCCGGGCGGCCGGTGCCCGGAGCGCTCGCCGCCCTGCTGCCCGGCTCCGCCGAACGCCGAGGGCCGCTGCTCGCCGCCCTGACCCGGGCCGGGCTGCCCGCCCTGCGGCTGGACCCGGCCACCGTGCTGCCGCTGCGCCCGGCCGACCCGGCGGCCGGCACCGCGCACGCCGCGGCCGGGATCGGCCGCCGCTACCCGACCGCGCAGCAGCGCACCGCCCGGCTCGGCCCGCCGCCGCAGCCCGAGCAGTCCGCGCCGGGCCGCCGCCCGGCCGGGCCGCTGCCCGCCCAGCGCGAGACCGCCGCCGCGTCCGCCCAGGCCGCCGCCCCGGCCGCGGCCGCTCCCGCCGCCGGCCTCGGCGCGCCCGTCACCGGCCCGGCCGTCCCGGCCCCGCCGCGAGGAGGCACCACCATCGAGCAGAGCACCGCCGTGCCGCCCGCCGACGCGCCCGCCCACGGGAACCGGCCGCACCCGCAGGGGCCGCCCGCGCCGCCCGCCGTCCCCGCGCCGTCGGCCGGCCGGTTCGGCCCGTTCCTCACCAACGGCCACGCCGGCGAGCAGCTGGCCCTGCTGGGCGAGGTCGGCGGCAAGGTCGGCACCACCCTCGACCTCGGCTTCACCGCCCACGAGCTGTGCCGGGTGCTCGTGCCCCGGGTCGCCGACTTCGCCTGCGTCGACCTCGTCGACGGCCTGATCTCCGACTCCGAGCTGCCCGAGGCCCGCCCGGACGACGACACGATGCTCCGCCGGGTCGCGCTCGTCCGCAACGAGGCCGACGGCCAGTGGGACCACGTGCTCGCCGAGGGCTCCCTGGTCGCCATGCCCCGCCGCACCCCGCCCGGCATGGCCCTCCAGCTCAACCAGCCGGTGCTGGTCCCGGTGATCGCCCGGGACGTCGCCGTCGACTACGCCGCCGCGCTCGGCGGCCCGGAGCTCGTCCCGGTGGTCTCCGGCCGCTCGATGCTGGTGGTGCCGCTCTCCGCCCGCGGCACCGTGCTCGGCATCCTCAAGCTGCTCCGGCTCCCCGACCGCGGCCCCTTCGACGAGGGCGACGCCGCCACCCTCAAGGAGCTGGCCGCCCGGGCCGCGCTGTCGCTCGACAACGCCCGGCTGCACCGGGCCGAGTCCCGGGTCGCCACCACCCTCCAGCGGTCGATGATCCCGACCCGCCCGCCGCAGATCCCCGGCGTCCAGATCGCCCACCGCTACCTGCCCGGCGACTCCCGGGCCGAGGTCGGCGGCGACTGGTTCGACGCGATCCAGCTGCCCGGCAGCCGGGTCGCCCTGGTGGTCGGCGACGTCATGGGCCACGGCCTGCACTCGGCCGCCGCGATGGGCCGCTTCCGCACCGCGATGCAGACCCTCGCCGCCCTCGACCTGCCGCCCGGCCAGCTGCTGCGCCACCTGGACAACCTGGCCCACAAGCTCGGCGACGACCACCTCGCCACCTGCCTCTACGCGGTCTACGACCCGATCAGCCGGACCTGCGAGCTGGCCAGCGCCGGCCACGTCCCGCCGGTCCTGGTCCACCCGGACGGCACCGGCGAGCTGCTGGAGATCCCGGCCGGCGCCCCGATCGGCGTGGGCGGGGTCCCGTTCGTCGCCAAGACCATCGACGTCTCGGACGGCTCGATGCTGGTGCTGTGCACCGACGGCCTGGTCGAGGTGCGGGGCGGCGACATAGGAGCCGGGCTGGCCGCGCTCTGCGGCAACCTGATCGACCCCACCCAGAGCCCCGAACAGGCCTGCGACGTGGTCCTGGACCGGTTGCACTCGGACGACCGAAAGGACGACGTCGCGCTGCTGGTGGCCCGCTTCGACGGGGTCCCGCCGAGCGAGGTCGCCACCTGGGACCTCACGGTCGACCAGCGCGAGGTCGGCCGGGCCCGCGCCCTGGTCCGCGAGCAGCTCGCCGCCTGGCACCTGGAGTCGCTCAGCGACACCGTCGTGCTGCTGGTCAGCGAGCTGGTCACGAACGCCGTCCGGGTCGCCCGCGACCGGGTCCAGCTCCAGCTGATCCGGGTCGACAAGCTGCTGGTGGAGGTGAGCGACGACAACCACAACCTGCCGTCGCTGGAGCCCGCCGAACAACTCGGCGAGACCGGCCGCGGCCTCACCCTGGTCACCAAGCTCGCCGAGCGCTGGGGCACCGCCCGCAAGGCCGTCGGCAAGGTCGTCTGGTTCGAACTGCCGCTCTGATCCCGGCCCGGGCCGCACGCCCGGGCGGGCAGACCCGCCCGGGCCGGGGAACCCCGCCCCGGGCTACGGCACCGCCGCGCCGGCCGGGGTGCGGCGGCGGGCGTCGGCGGCCGCCTCCAGCGAGGCGGTGGCCGCCGACACCACGGCCGCCGCCCCGACACCCGCCAGCACCCGCGGCCAGAAGTCCCCGAACACCTCCACCGAGACCGCGATCAGCAGCGCCGCGATCACCGCGACCACGTGCTCCATGCCCGCCAGGTTCGGCAGCACGACCGCCTCGCCGACCATCAGCGCCACCACCAGTCCGGCGGTGAACCAGGCCCGGCAGCGGAACGCGATGCAGATCGCCAGCGCCACCACCGCCGCCGACGGCCCGGTGTCCCGCACGTGCGCGACCCACTTCGGGAACCCGAAGACGTGGTCCGGCCCGATCGCCACGCCGACCCGGGCGAACAGCGTCCCGGCCATCGTGCAGGTGTAGGCCACCACCAGGGTCAGCCGCCGGCCGAGCACGATCTCGGCGATCCCGAAGACCACGAAGACCTGGGCCAGCGCGCCCCACACCGGCAGGTCCAGGGCCGGCACGTACAACGACAGCGGCGTCCGCAGCAGCGAGACCTCCAGCGGGAGGGCCGCCTTCACCACCCCGATCTGGGTGACGAAGCGCTCCCCGCCCGGCAGGTGCTGGACGATGCTGAACAGCAGGATCAGACAGGTCGCCGCGGTGGCCAGCGGGACGGCCGCGAACTTCTTGCGGACCACCTGCTCCCGGACCGTACCGAACAACGTTCCCCACTCGCCGACAGCGGCCTCTCCGGCAATTGCCAACGGCCCCTTTCGCACGCCCCCCGCGTGGGTCCTCCGCATCACAACCGGTTCTCCAAATCCCCGTCGGCGCAAGCGCCTTCCCGACTACCTCCACATTAGAAGCCGCTTTACGAATGCACATCGGCATTTGTGCCGATCCCCGTCATCCTCAGGGGGGAGGAGCCACCCCGAAATCCCCCCATCCGGGCGACCGGACCCCTCCGCCCCCCGGCGGAGGGACTACCCCTTCCCGTCCCGTGCCGCCACCGGCACGCGGGGCGCCCCGACGGCGGGCGGCCCCTGGTGCCGGCGACGGAACAGCGCGGGCAGGCTCGGTGCGGTGATGAAGCCCTCGGCCCGGGCACTGGCGATGCCGATCCGCGGAATCTCGCTGCTCTTCTCGAAGAGCAGATAACGCGGCTCCCAGATCGGCCGGTACTTGGCGTTGGCCCGGTAGAGCGATTCGATCTGCCACCAGCGCGAGAAGAAGCCCAGAACGGAACGCCACAGCCGCAGGACCGGACCGGCGCCGAGCTTCGAGCCGCGTTCGAAAACGGAACGGAACATCGCGAAGTTCAACGAGACCCTGGCCAGATTCACCTCGCCGGCCCGCTGCAGGAGTTCGATCACCATGAACTCCATCAGGCCGTTCTCGGTGTCCCGGGCCCGGCGCATGAGGTCCAGCGAGAGCCCGTCGGCGCCCCACGGCACGAAGCTGAGCAGGGCCTTCAGCTCGCCGTCGGCGTCGTGACACTCCAGCATCACGCAGCGCCCGTCGCCCGGGTCGCCGAGCCGGCCCAGCGCCATCGAGAAGCCGCGCTCGGTCGCGCCGTCGCGCCACTGGTCGGCCTTGGCGACCAGGGCCGCCATCTCGCTCTCCGGGATCTCCTCGTGGCGGCGGATCCGCACCGTGTAGCCGGCCCGCTTGACCCGGTTGTAGGCCTGGCGCACCACCCGCATCGCCCGGCCGTCCAGCGAGAACTCGTCCAGTTCGACGATCGCCTCGTCGCCCAGCTCCAGCGCGTCCAGGCCGTGCCGGGCGTAGATCACACCGGCCTCCTCGGAGGCGCCCATCACGGCCGGCGCCCAGGCGTGCTCGCGGGCCTCGGCCAGCCAGGCGTCGATCGCGCCCGGCCAGGCCTCCGGGTCGCCGATCGGGTCGCCGGAGGCCAGCGAGACGCCGCCGACCACCCGGTAGGTCACCGCGGCCTTCCCGCTCGGCGAGAAGATCACCGCCTTGTCCCGGCGCAGCGCGAAGTAGCCGAGCGAGTCCCGCTCGCCCTGCTTGTCCAGCAGCACCCGCAGCCGCTGCTCGTCCTCGGCGGTGAGCAGCTCGCTGCCGCGCGGGCTGCGGAAGGCCACGTAGAGGACGAGCAGGAAGAGCACCGCGCCCATCGCGTTGATCACCGCGTTCACCCAGGTCGGCGCGTCGATCACGGAGCGCAGGTGCTCGGAGGGGGTGATGGTGATCATCCGGCCGACCGAGTAGCGGAACATGTCCCAGAAGTCGGCGTCCGGCAGGGCGTTGGTCAGCGCGACCAGACCGGCGCCGACCACACCGCCGAAGCCCAGGCCGGCCACGAAGGTGGCGGCGGCGGTCTTCGGGTTGGAGCGGTCGCCCTTGGAGGTGAACTCCTTCCGGCCGACCAGCAGCGCCAGCACGAAGCCGCAGGTCAGCACGGTGGAGACATAGTTCAGCGGGTGCCGGTCGAAGCCCTCGTCGGGCAGCGACATGGCGATCAGGTAGAGCAGCGCGAACAGGCCCGCCAGGGCGACGTTGAAGATCCAGGCGGCCCGCTTGCGGCGCCGCATGGCGATCGCCAGGAAGACCGACAGCACCGCGCTGCTCAGGCCCGCGGTCATCAGGTAGGGGGTGAAGTACTCGCCCTCGTTGTGCGTCTCGACCTGGTCCCGGAACTGTGCCAGGACCACGGTGACGAGGTTCAGCAGCGCGATCAGCCGCAGGTACCAGACCGTCGCCGCGGCGGCCCGCGGGCGCCAGCGCGCCACGAGGGCGCCGGGCTCGGACCGGGACCCGGTGGGGGAGGTGGACGGCTCCGGCTTCACAGTGGACGACACAGCTCAATTCCAAACGATCAGGTGGTGGGCCGCATCCGCACGCGGCCCGGCTGGACGCCCACCTCGGCCGGCAGGCCGACTGAGCGGCAGCCGATTCCATGGTTCCCCACGGACGGTGAGAATTGCGTGAACCAGGTAGCGGATTCACACCCCCGCCGTTCGGCGGGGGTCACCCGGCCGGCGGGGACGGCCCCCGGAGCCCGGCAAAGCCGCCGGTCAGGCCCTACCCTCGATTCCAGTCATGCGGACCGGCCCGGCCCGGCCGCCGAACCGAGGAGGGACCATCACCACCACCCGCGTGCTGATCGTGGACGACGAGATCCTGGTCCGGTCCGGGCTCGGCCTCATCGTCGGTTCCGCCCCCGACCTGGAGGTGGTCGGCGACTGCTCCGGCGCGCAGACGGAGGAGTGCGTCCGGCGGCTGCGCCCGCACGTGGTGCTGCTGGACATCCGGATGCCCGACCTGGACGGCATCTCGGTGCTCCGCCGGCTCCGGGCGCTGCCCGACCCGCCGGCCGTGGCGATGCTCACCACCTTCGACACCGAGGAGTACATCGGCACCGCGCTGCGGGCCGGCGCCTCCGGCTTCCTGCTCAAGGACACCGCCCCGGAGCAGCTGGTGCACGCCGTCCGGGTGCTCGCGGCCGGCGGCAACATCCTCTCCCCCACGGTGACCCGCACCGTGATCGGCGGCTACGTGGACGGCGGCGGTCCGGACGCCGAGGCCGCCACCCTGGCCCGCACGCTGACCGGCCGGGAGCTGGACGTGCTGGCGCTGCTGGGCGAGGGCCTGTCCAACGCCGAGATCGCCGACCGGCTGTTCCTCGGCACCGGCACCGTGAAGGACCACATCAGCGCGATCCTCGGCAAGCTCGGCGCCGCCAACCGGGTCCAGGCGGCCGTGATCGCGCACCGGGCCGGGCTGGTCCGCCCGAAGCCGAGCAACGGGGCATGAGCGGCGGCACCGCCGCCGCACGACGCCTCCCGTCCGGGTTCACCGCGCCCTGGCTGATGCTCCTGCTGCCCGCCCTCTACTCCCTGGTGGACGCCGCCCTGGTGGCCCGCGGCGCCCCGCCCTGGCAGAGCCTGCTGTCGGTGCTGGCCGCCGTCGCGCTGCCGTGGCGCCGGCGCTTCCCGGTCACCGTGCTGCTGCTGACCATGCCCGGCAGCTACGTCGACGACATCTGGCTCGCCCCGATCACCGCCGTCTACACGGTGGCCGCCGAACGCCCGCAGCGCCGGGTGGTGGTGCCCTGCGCCACCCTGTTCGCGCTGGTCGAGTTCTTCCACTGGCCGGTCTCCGAGCAGAGCTTCGAGCTCAGCCGGGACACCGCCCTCTACGCCATCCAGTCCGTGATGCTCGCGGCCGGCCCGGCGGCCACCGGACTGCTCGCCCGGACCCGGCACGAGCTGGCGACCCGGCTGGACGAGCTGACCCGCGGCCAGGAGCGGGAGAGCCGGCTGCTCGCCGAGCGGGTGCTCAGCGAGGAGCGCGGCCGGCTCGCCCGGGAGATGCACGACGTGGTCTCGCACCAGGTGAGCCTGATCAGCATCCAGGCCGGCGCGCTCCAGGTCTCCACCCCCGACCCGGCGGCCGCGGGCGTCGCCCGGACGATCCGCGAACTGTCCGTGCGCACCCTGGAGGAGCTGCGCCAGATGGTCGGGGTGCTGCGGGCCGGCGGTCCGCGGATGGACACCCCGCTGGCCCCGCAGCCCAGGCTGGCCGATCTGCCCCGGCTGATCGCGGAGAGCGGGCTGGCCGCCGACACCGAGCTCGTCCCGGGCGACCGCCCCTGGCCGGAGGCGGTCGAACGGGCCGCCTACCGCACCGTGCAGGAGGCGCTCACCAACATCACCAAGTACGCGCCGCAGGCCGCGGTGCATGTCCGGATCCGGGCCCGCGGGCGGCGGCTGCGGGTCGAGGTGCGCAACGACGCGCCGCCGGTCCGCCCCTCGCAGATCCTGCCGGGCGGCGGCCACGGCCTGGTCGGCCTGCGCGAACGCGCCCAGGTGCTCGGCGGTTCGCTCACCGCCGGGCCCACCGCGGACGGCGGCTTCGAGGTCCGCGCCGACCTGCCGGCGCCGTCCTCCTGAACCGCCCCGCCCCGGCAGCCCGGCGGGAACACCGCGGGAACACCGCGGGACGTCCGGAGAACGTCCGGGGAACGGAGAACGGGGAACGGGGAACGTCCGGGAACGACAAAAAAGCCCCGCAGATCCGAAGATCTGCGGGGCTTCGCTGTGCGCGAGGGGGGAGTTGAACCCCCACGCCCTTTCGGGCACTGGAACCTGAATCCAGCGCGTCTGCCTATTCCGCCACCCGCGCATGGGTGTTTTCACCGCTTGCCGGTCGATCAGCCGATCCGCTCGGTACCATGTGGCCTTCGCGGTTCTTCGATCGGGCCACCCGGTGGGCGCCCCTTCCGACATGGAAAACAGTAGCACGACCTGCGGGTCACCTCCGAATCCGTTCCCCGGGGCACCCGAGCGCATCCGAACGGATGCCCGGAGAACAGGTGGGCGAAGGACGGCGGCCCCGCCCGGCGGGTGGCCCTGGCATGTTGCCGCCCGCATGCGTCACCCTGTGTGTCCGAGCCCACCCCCGGGCACCACGTGGTCCGGGAACCGTACGGATGGCCCCGGCGTGGATACGATCAGTACGGAAGTACCGCAAGTAGGCACGACCGGCTCCCCGGAAACCGGTCGGCAGGCAGGCGAACGAACCCTGGAAGGGGGTGCCCCATGGGAGTGCTGAAGAAGTTCGAGCAGCGACTCGAGGGTCTCGTCAACGGCACCTTCGCCAAGGTGTTCAAGTCCGAGGTCCAGCCCGTGGAGATCGCCGGAGCGCTGCAGCGCGAGTGCGACAACAACGCGAGCATCTGGAACCGCGACCGCACCGTCGTGCCCAACGACTTCATCGTCGAACTCAGCCCGCACGACTACGAGCGGCTGAGCCCCTACTCCGGACAACTGGGCAACGAACTCGCCGGCATGGTCCGCGAGTACGCGGAGGCCCAGCGCTACAGCTTCATGGGGCCGCTCCAGGTGAACCTGGAGAAGGCCGAGGACCTCGACACCGGCCTGTACCGGGTGCGCAGCCGCACCCTGGCTGCGGAGGAGCCGCAGCAGCAGGCCCCGGCGCACCCGACGCAGCCCGGCTACGGCCGCCCGCCGGCCGCCCAGGCCCCCGGCGCGCCCTGGCAGCAGCCCGGCGCCGCCCCGTACGGCGCGCCCCCGCCGCCCGCCACGCCGCCGGCCGTGCCCCCCGGCCCGCCGGCCCCGGCCGGTGGCAACGTGCGCCCGTTCCCGGGCGCCGGCCACGGCACCTCGGTGCGCCGCTGGATCGAGGTCAACGGCGCCCGCCACCAGATCACCGGCAACGCCTGCGTGCTGGGCCGCTCCACCGAGGCGGACGTCCGCATCGACGACCCCGGGGTCTCCCGCAAGCACGCCGAGATTCGTCCCGGCACCCCCGCGATGGTGCTGGACCTCGGGTCCACCAACGGCATCGTGGTGGACGGGCAGCACACCCAGCGCGCTACGCTCCGCGACGGCTCCCGAATCGTCGTGGGATCCACCACCATCGTCTACCGACAGGTCGAAGGGTAGAGCGGGCGCGGTTATGTCAGAACTGACCCTCACGGTCATGCGGCTGGGTTTCCTGGCCGTGCTGTGGCTGTTCGTGATCGTCGCGGTCCAGGTGATCCGCAGCGACCTCTTCGGCACGCGGGTGAACCCGCGGGCCTCCCGTCGCGGCGGCGCCGCCACCGCGACCGCCCCCGCGGCGGCCGGGCGCGCCCCGCAGGGCCAGCCCGCCGCCGGCGGGCCGCCGACCCAGGGCGGCGGGCGCCGCCGGGGCGCCCCGACCCAGCTCGTCGTGGTGCAGGGCTCGCTGGCCGGCACCACCGTCGCGCTGCAGGGCCAGACCATCACGCTCGGCCGGGCCCACGACTCCACCATCGTGCTGGACGACGACTACGCGTCCTCCCGGCATGCCAGGATCTATCCCGACCAGACTGGGCAGTGGACGGTGGAGGATCTAGGCTCCACCAACGGCACCTATCTGGACCGTCAGCGCCTGACCGCGCCGACCCCGCTCCAGCCGGGCATGCCGATCCGTATCGGCAGGACCGTCATCGAACTGCGGAAGTAGTAGCGCATGAGGGACAGCATCCCGTCCATGACCCAGAGGGGGGCACAGGTCGCATGACCCTGGTGCTGCGCTTCGCCGCCGGCTCCCACAAGGGACTGATCCGGGAGGGGAACGAGGACTCCGGCTATGCCGGTCCGCGGCTGCTGGCCGTGGCCGACGGCATGGGCGGCGCGGCGGCCGGTGAGGTCGCGTCCTCCGAGGTGCTGGGCTCGATCGTCCGGCTGGACGAGGACGTGCCCGGCGCCGACCTGCTGACCCTGCTCGGCGACGCGGTCCAGGGCGCCAACGACCGCCTCCGCCAGATGGTCGAGGAGGACCCGCAGCTGGAGGGCATGGGCTGCACCCTCACCGCGATGCTCTGGACCGGCCAGCGGATGGGCCTGGTGCACGTCGGCGACTCCCGCGCCTACCTGCTGCGCGACGGCGCGCTGGTGCAGATCACCCAGGACCACACCTGGGTGCAGCGGCTGGTCGACGAGGGCCGGATCACGCCCGAGGAGGCCGAGACCCACCCGCAGCGCTCGCTGCTGATGCGCGCCCTGGACGGCCGCGGCCAGGTCGAGCCCGACCTGTCGATCCGCGAGGTCCGGGCCGGTGACCGCTACCTGATCTGCTCCGACGGCCTCTCCGGCCCGGTCAGCCACCAGACCCTCCAGGACACCCTGGGCAGCTTCTACTCGCCCGAGCAGACCGTGCAGGAGCTGATCCAGCTCGCCCTGCGCGGCGGCGGCCCGGACAACATCACCTGCATCGTGGCGGACGTCCTCGACGTCGGCGCCACGGACACCCTGAGCGGCCAGTTCAACGACGTGCCGGTGGTGGTCGGCGCGGTCGCCGAGACCCCGCCGTCCTCGACCGCCGCCGACCGCTCGATCGCGGACACCCCGGCCGGCCGTGCCGCCGGACTCGGCCGCGGCCCGCAGGGCGCCTTCGGCCCCGCCGAGGGCTACGGTGCCGGCCACCCCGACGGCCAGGGCGGCTTCGGGCCGGCCGAGGGCTACCCGGAGGGCGGCGAACCCGCGGTCTACGGGACCGAGGACTTCGACGACGAGGCGCCCCGCAAGAAGCGCAAGAACCGGGCGCTGACCTTCTCGCTGGTCGGCCTGGTCACCCTGGGCCTGCTCGGCGCGGGCGGCTTCTTCGGCTACCAGTGGACCCAGAGCCAGTACTACGTCGGCGCCGACGGCGACCACGTCGCCGTCTACCAGGGCGTCAACCAGAGCCTGGCCGGACTGAGCCTGTCCTCGGTGCACACCCCGTACAAGGACATCGAACTCAAGTACCTCCCGCAGGACCAGCGCACCCACGTCACCAACACCATCTCGGCGACCAGCCTCGGCGACGCCGACGAGAAGGTGAAGAAGCTGGGCGAGCAGGCCGCGTTCTGCCGGAAGGTCGCCGACGTCCGGGCCGCGGCCGCCAACCCGCAGGCCCCGGGCACCGTTCCGGCGCCCGGCCAGCAGCCGGTCCAGCAGCCGGTCCAGCAGCCGGTCCAGCAGGCCGCCGGAACGGTGGCGACGCACGCCGGGTTCGTGACGGCCACCACGCCGCCCAGCCCGTCGGCCACCGGCCGCGCCCCGGCCGCGGGCGTCCCCACGGCCACCCAGACCCCGACCCCGAGCGCCACCGCCCCGGCCGCCGCCCCGGTGGCCCCGGTGGCGCCGCAGGGCGACCTGCCCGGCCTGACCGACGAGGAGCGGCAGCGCGCCGACTCCTGCCCGAAGCCGTGATGGACGCGACCCGACATAGGCCCGCCCGGCGCGGACCCGCCGGCCGTCAGGGAGCGGCCCACTCGTGAGCACTTTTGATGTGAGCAGCGACGCCGGCCGCCGGGACACCGGCGTGCCGAACGACCGCGCGTCCTCGCGCCGGCGCCGCAACACCACCATTTCGCCGCAGGCGACGCCGAACCGGCGCAACACCGAGCTGGCGATGCTCGCCTTCGCGGTGGTGCTGCCGGTGCTGGCGTACGCCAACGTGGGCCTCGCGATGGACGGCAAGCTGCCGGCCGGCATGCTCGGCTACGGCCTCGGCATGGGCGCGCTCGCACTGATCGCCCATCTGCTGATGCGGAAGTTCGCGCCGTACGCGGACCCGCTGATGCTGCCCATCGCCACCCTGCTGAACGGGCTCGGCCTGGTGATGATCTGGCGGCTCGACAAGGCCGGCCCGCTGCTGCACAACAACTTCGCGGCCGCCCCCAACCAGCTGATGTGGTCGGGCCTGGGCATCGCGTTCTTCATCGTGGTGATCGTCTTCCTGAAGGACCACCGGGTCCTCCAGCGCTACACCTACATCTCGATGGCGGTGGCCCTGGTGCTGCTCGCCGCCCCGGCGTTCTTCCCGGAGCGCAAGGAGGACTTCGGCGCCAAGATCTGGATCCGGATGGGCGCCTTCTCGATCCAGCCCGGCGAGTTCGCCAAGATCATCCTCACCGTGTTCTTCGCCGGCTACCTGATGGTCAAGCGGGACGCCCTGGCGCTGGCCAGCCGCCGCTTCATGGGCCTGTACCTGCCGCGCGGGCGCGACCTCGGCCCGATCATCGTGATCTGGCTGCTCAGCCTGCTCATCCTGATCTTCGAGAACGACCTCGGCTCGTCCTTCCTCTACTTCGGCCTCTTCGTGGTGATGCTCTACGTCGCCACCGAACGGACCAGCTGGATCGTCTTCGGTCTGCTGATGTCGGTCGGCGGCGCGGTCGCGGTGGCCTCCACCACCAGCCACGTGAAGACCCGCATCGACGCCTGGCTCGACCCGATGGCCGCCTTCGAGCCCAACCACCCGCCGCTCGCCACCGAACAGATCGGCCAGGCGCTGATGTCCTTCGGCTCCGGCGGGGTGACCGGCTCGGGCCTGGGCCAGGGCCGGTCCTGGCTGATCGACTTCGCCGCCAAGAGCGACTTCATCCTCGGCTCCTTCGGCGAGGAGCTCGGCCTCACCGGCATGATGGCGATCTTCATGCTGTACGCCCTGCTGATCCAGCGCGGCCTGCGCACCGCGGTCGCCGCCCGCGACCCGTTCGGCAAGCTCTTCGCCGTCGGCCTCTCCTCGGCGATGGCGCTGCAGGTCTTCGTGGTCGCCGGCGGTGTCACCGGACTGATCCCGCTGACCGGTATGACCATGCCGTTCCTCGCCCAGGGCGGATCCTCGGTGGTCGCCAACTGGGCCCTGGTCGCGATCCTGCTGAAGATCAGCGACAACGCCCGCCGTCCCGGGGTGGAACCCACCCCCACACCCGAGATCCAGGGGGGCACCGCCTCGTGAACAAGCCGATCCGCCGGGTCTCGATCTTCTGCCTCGTGCTGATCCTGGCCCTCATGGTGCGCACCAACTGGATCCAGGGCGTGCAGGCCGAGGCCTGGGCGAGCAACAAGTACAACAAGCGCCAGGTCTACGACCGCTACGCCTACCCGCGCGGCAACATCATCGTCGACGGCCAGCCGATCACCCAGTCCACCTTCGTGAACGGCCTGCGCTACAAGTACAAGCGGTCCTGGACCGACCCCCAGATGTACGCCCCGGTCACCGGCTACTCCTCGCAGGCCTTCGGCTCCAGCCAGCTGGAGCAGCTGGAGGACGGCATCCTCTCCGGCAGCGACGACCGGCTGTTCTTCCGCAACACCCTGGACATGCTGACCGGCGAGCAGAAGCGCGGCGGCGACGTCGTCACCACGATCAATGCCAAGGCCCAGAAGGCCGCCTTCGAGGGGCTCGGCAACAAGAAGGGCGCGGCGGTCGCCCTCGACCCGAAGACCGGCGCGATCCTCGCCCTGGTCTCCACGCCGTCCTACGACCCGGCCAGCTTCGCCGGCAACGAGTCCTCGGACTCCAAGGCCTGGACCGACCTCAACGCCGACCCGAACAAGCCGATGCTCAACCGGGCGCTGCGCGAGACCTACCCGCCCGGCTCGACCTTCAAGCTGGTCACCGCGGCGGCGGCGTTCGAGAACGGCCTCTACCAGAACATCGACGACCAGACCCAGACGCCGGACCCGTACACCCTGCCGGGCACCAACTTCGTGCTGAAGAACGAGTCCGACAGGGAGGTCTGCGGCAACGCCACCATCAAGTCCGGCATGGACCAGTCCTGCAACACCGTCTTCGCCAAGATGGGCGCCGACCTCGGCAAGGACAAGATGCGGGTGCAGGCCGAGAAGTTCGGCTTCAACAGCACCGTGGACACCCCGGTCCGCTCCGAGAAGAGCGTCTTCCCGTCCAACTCCACCCCGGACGGCACCGCCCAGGACTCGATCGGCCAGCACGACACCCAGGCCACCCCGCTGCAGATGGCGATGGTCTCCGCGGCGATCGCCAACAACGGCACCCTGATGCAGCCGTACCTGGTCGCCGAGGAGCGCTCCGCCTCGCTGACCACCATCTCCAAGCACACCGACAAGCAGTTCTCCCAGCCGGTCAGCCCGGCCACCGCGCAGAAGCTGCAGGACCTCATGGTCTCGGTGGTCGAGAACGGCACCGGCAAGAACGCCCGGATCCCCGGCCTCACGGTCGGCGGCAAGACCGGCACCGCCCAGCACGGCGAGGGCAACGCGGGCCTGCCGTTCGCCTGGTTCACGTCCTACGCCAAGGCCTCCGACGGCCGCTCGGTCGCGGTCGCGGTGGTCGTCGAGGATGGCTCCAACAACCGCGACGGCATCAGCGGCGGCCGCCTCGCCGCACCGATCGCCAAGTCGGTGATGCAGGCCGTCCTCGGCGGCTGACCGGATGCGTCCGCGGGTGAGGGAAATGTCACGATCGGCAGCCCTGTCCGGATACCGGTCTGGTATCGGCCTGCGGCCGACTCGGGTCCCGCGCGGTCCGACCGGTAGCGTATCCGCAGCAACGGGTGTACCCGTTGCCGTTCCGCGCGGTGCCGGACGGTCCTGACCGCAGAACCACCCGGGGCCCGGACGGCGTCACACGGAGCGTGCGGGGACACCTACGTCACAACCTCACCGGCGTGGTGAGGGAGAGGGTCGGAACTATGGAAGAGCCTCGTCGCCTCGGCGGCAGGTACGAGCTCGGCGGCGTCCTCGGACGCGGCGGCATGGCCGAGGTGTACCTCGCCCATGACACCCGGCTCGGCCGCTCCGTCGCCGTGAAGACGCTCCGGGCCGACATGGCCCGTGATCCGTCGTTCCAGGCCCGTTTCCGCCGCGAGGCACAGTCCGCGGCGTCGTTGAACCACCCCGCGATCGTCGCCGTGTACGACACCGGCGAGGACTACATCGACGGCATCTCCATCCCGTACATCGTGATGGAGTACGTCGAGGGCTCCACCCTGCGCGAGCTGCTGCACTCCGGCCGCCGGCTGCTGCCGGAGCGGGCGCTGGAGATGACCATCGGCATCCTCCAGGCCCTGGAGTACTCGCACCGGGCCGGCATCGTGCATCGCGACATCAAGCCCGCCAACGTCATGCTCACCCGGCAGGGCAACGTCAAGGTCATGGACTTCGGCATCGCCCGGGCGATGGGCGACGCCGGCATGACGATGACGCAGACCTCCGCCGTCATCGGCACCGCCCAGTACCTCTCCCCGGAGCAGGCCAAGGGCGAGCAGGTGGACGCCCGCTCCGACCTCTACTCCACCGGTTGCCTGCTCTACGAGCTGCTCACCGTCCGCCCGCCGTTCGTCGGCGACTCCCCCGTGGCGGTCGCCTACCAGCACGTCCGGGAGGAGGCCCAGCCGCCGTCCGTCTTCGACCCCGAGGTGCGCCCCGAGGTCGACGCGATCGTGCTCAAGGCGCTCGCCAAGGACCGCGACTACCGCTACCAGACCGCCGACGAGATGCGCGACGACATCGAGCGCTTCCTCGACGGCCTGCCGGTGGCCGCCGCCCAGCAGGCCGCCGCCTACGGCATGGGCGCCGCCGGGTACGGCTACGACCAGAACGGCTACCCGCAGCAGCACGACCCGTACGGCCAGACCAACGTGCTGCCGCAGCAGGCCCCCGGCGGTCCGACCACCGTGCTGCCGCAGGCGGCCCCGGCCGGCTACCCCGCCCAGCCCCAGGCCGGCGGCTACGACGACGGCTACGGCCAGAGCTACGCCGGCGCCCCGGGCGGCGGCAACGACGGCTACGACGACGGCTACGGCCGCGGCGGCCGGCGCGGCGAGGGGCAGCCGAAGAAGAGCAACACCTCCTGGATCGTGCTGGCGGTCGCCGCCGTGCTGGTCCTGGTCGGCACCTTCTTCGTCGCCCAGGCGATGTTCAGCAACAAGAAGGGCGACGAGAAGAAGGACGCCCCGAAGATCACCGCGCCCAACGTGGTCGGCAAGACCCTGGCCGAGGCGAAGACGGCCGTCGCCCAGGTCGGTCCCAAGCTGGTGGTCACCGAGGGCGAGAAGATCGCCTGCCCGGACACCAACGTCAAGAAGGACCAGGTCTGCACCCAGACCCCGGTGGCCGGCACCCAGGTCGCCGAGGCCGCCACGATCACCGTGCAGCTGTCCTCCGGCCCGGCCAAGGCCACTGTGCCGAGCGTGGTCGGCAAGACCAAGGACCAGGCCATCAAGGCGCTCGCCGACGCCGGCTTCGCCAACGTCACGACCGACTACAAGGACGACGACAACGCCCCGCTGGACCAGGTCGTCGCGCAGGACCCGGCCACCGGCGGCGCCGACCCGACCGCCCCGGTCAAGCTGACCGTCTCCCAGGGCAAGGCCAAGATCAACGTGCCGAGCGTGGTCGGCCAGCAGAAGGAGGCCGCGCAGGCCGCGCTGGAGGGCGCGGGCTTCCAGGTGGACGCCTCGAAGACGACGCAGACCAACGACCCGTCCAAGGTCAACACGGTGGCCTCGCAGAGCCCGGCGGGCGGCAAGCAGCCGGCCAACACCAAGATCGTCCTGACCATCTTCAAGGCGCAGGACAAGGTCACCGTCCCGCCGATGGTGAACCAGCCGCTCAAGGAGGCCTCCAAGACCCTCCTGGCGATGGGTCTGCAGTACAGCGTCACCTCGGGCCCGCAGGACCCGAACGCGATCGTGCTCTCCTCGAACCCGCCGGCCGGGACCCAGGTGGACCCGAACACCTCGGTGGGGCTGACGACCAAGCCGGTCGACCCGCCGAAAGGGAACGACACACCCCCCACACTCCCCGGGATCCCCGGCTTCCCCACCCCCACGAACACCAAAGGGGGACCCAACAACAACTAAGCCCTGGTTCCCCTGGTTCTGAGCCCCCTCCCCGGGGGCCGGACCGGCCGGGCGAGTTGCTTGTTCCCCGCGCGACAGCGAACGAGGGCCCGTCGACACCGTGTCGACGGGCCCTCGGGCGTTCTCCGGCGCTCCTGGGCGCTCCCCGGCCCTCCCCGGCGGTCGGCCGGCCTCCGGGGCGCTCCCGGGCCGTCCGACCGCGCCCGGGGCCCGGAAGGGCCCCCCGGCGGCCTCAGCCGCGCCGCAGCTCGGCGGGCGGGGTGCGCTTGGCGTCCATGTCGTCCACCCGCACCAGGCTCCCCCACACCGCCATCCGGTAGCGCGAGGTGTAGACCGGGGTGCAGGTGGTCAGCGTGATGTACCGGCCGGGCTCGGTGTAGCCCGAGCCCTTCGGCACCGGGGCGACGATGCCGGTGTCGAACTTGGAGGTCTCCGGAAGGGTGCTGTCGACCCGGTAGACGTACCACTTGTCGCGGGTCTCGACGACGATCGGGTCGCCCTTGCGCAGGGCGTCCAGGTTGTGGAACTTCGCCCCGTGCCCGTCCCGGTGGGCGGCCAGCGCGAAGTTGCCGGACGCGTCCCACGGCATCGCCGCGCGGTACGGCTGCTCGTAGACGCCGGCGACGCCGTCGGCCAGGGTGTCCGTGTCGGTGCCCATCCGGATCAGCACCTGGTAGTTCCGGCCCATCGCGGGGACGTGCAGGAAGCCGAGCCCCTGGCCCTGCGCGGGTGCCGCCCCGGAGCCGCCCGCGCCGCTCGTGCCGGCCGCGCCGCCGGGCAGCGGGGCCCCGGAGGCGTCCGGCGCGTCCGGGGTCCCGGGGGCGCCCGGGGCGTCGGTCGCCGAGCCGGGCCCGGAGCCGGGCGGCGCGGCCGGTCCGCCGGCCGCCCAGGAGTCGCGCAGCTGGTCGGAGGCCGCGGCGGCGGACCGGTCCGCCAGCACGTCGGTCCACCAGAGCGAGTAGCTGACGAAGAGGCCGAGCACCAGGCCCAGGGTGATCAGCAGCTCGCCGAAGACCCCCAGCGCGGCCAGCGCCCGCCCGCGGCCGCGTCCGCGCCGCTGCGGGCCGCGGCCGTCCCCGGACTGCGGCCCGGGCCCCGGGAAGGCTTCCTCGGCCACCGCTTCGGTCTCCTGCGTCACGTCTCTCCCCTTGCTACTCGCCCGCCCGCGGTCAGCCTCCCGTGAGGGCGGCCGGCTTGCCCTGGCTGCGCGGCCGTTCCTCGATCATCTTGCCAAAGACGATCAGCCGGTACTTGGAACTGAACTCCGGCGTGCACGTGGTCAGCGTGATGTAGCGGCCCGGCCCGCTGTACCCGGCGCCGTTCGGCACCGGCTTGATCACGCTCACGTTGGACGGCGGGGTCTCCGGGATGCCGCCGCTGACCTCGTAGGTGTAGTACGCGGTCGCGGTCTCCACCACGATCTTGTCGCCCTTGCCCAGCTGGTTGATCCGCCGGAACGGCTCGCCGTGGGTGTTGCGGTGCGCGGCCAGCGCGAAGTTGCCCGCCTTGTCGGCCGGCATGCCGGTCCCGGTGTAGTGCCCCACCAGTCCCTTGTCGAGCACCGGGCCCTTGGCGGTGCCCTCGGCGATCGGGAACTTCTGGCCGAGCTTCGGCAGATGGATGATCGCGAAGCCCTTGCCGGGCTCGAACGTCTCCGGTTTGGCCGGGTCCGGGGCCGGCTGTCCGGCCGCCGGGGCCGGGGCGGCCGCGTCGAACTGCTCCTCCAGCTGGCTGCGGGCCCCGTCGGCGGCCGCGTCGGCCTGCACGTTGGTCCACCACAGCTGGTAGGAGACGAACAGCAGCATCACCAGGCCGAGGGTGATGCACAGCTCGCCGAGGAACCGGGCGAGGACCACCGCAACCGGCTCCTTCGGCCGGGGCCGGTCGGCGGCGGCCCGGGTCCGGCCGTCCGGGCGGCGCCGGCCGCGCCCCTGCGCGGCCCTGCGGCGCTCGGCCCGCCCGCCGGGGGCGGGCGGCGGCGGACCGTCGGCCACCGCGTCCATGGTGACCGTCTCGGCGGCGGCCAGCACCGCCTGCCCGGCCGCGGGCGCGTCGGGGCTCTCCAGGTGCAGGCGGAGCGTCTCCTCGGCCCGCCCGGGCGCCACGGGGGGCGCGGCCTGCTCGTAGACGCCCCAGCCGTCCTCGGCCCCCTGCCGGTCCGCCCAGCCCTGGTCCGGGCCCGGCTGGGCGGGGATCCGGCCGCCCTGCCGGAGCTGCTGCTCCTGGTAGGGGTCGTAGCCCTGGTACTGGCCCTGCGGGTACTGCTGGCCGTACTGGCCGTACTGCTCCTGCCGGCCGTACGGCGCCTGCTGCTCGTACGGGGACTGCGGCCCGTACGGCGCCTGCTGCTCGTACGGCGTCTGCTGCCCGTACGGCGTCTGCTGGACGTACTGGCCCTGCGGCCCGTACTGGCCCTGCGGGTACGCGTGCCGGTCCGGGTCCTGCGGGTACGGGCCGCCCGGGGGGTACTGCTGCGGGTACGGGCCGCCGCCCGGGTGGGCACCGCCGCCCTGCGGGTCCGCCTCCGGTTGGTGGCGCCCCTCCGGACGCACCGCGGTCACGCCCCTCAGCCCCGGCCGATCACCGGGGCGAGCCCGGCCGACCGGTCGACGGCCCGCGGGTCACCGCACTCGGCCAGCCAGTTGGCGAGCATCCGGTGGCCGCCCTCGGTGAGCACCGACTCCGGGTGGAACTGCACGCCCTCCACCGCGAGGTCGCGGTGGCGCAGCCCCATGATCACGCCGCTCCCGGTGCGCGCGGTCACCACCAGCTCGGCCGGCACCGTGGCGGGCTCGACCGCCAGCGAGTGGTAGCGGGTCGCGGTGAGCGGCGACGGCAGGCCGGCGAACACCCCGCCGTCCTCGTGCTCGACCGGCGAGGTCTTGCCGTGCAGCAGCTCGGGCGCCCGGCCGACCACGGCGCCGTAGGCCACCGCGATCGACTGCAGGCCCAGGCAGACGCCGAACACCGGCAGTCCGATCCGCGCGCAGTGGTGCACCATCTCGATGCAGACGCCGGCCTCCTCGGGGGCACCGGGGCCGGGGGAGAGCAGCACCCCGTCGAAGCCGCCGTCGCCGTCGCGGCGCACCGCGTGCTCGACCGTCACCTCGTCGTTGCGGACCACCTCGCAGGTGGCGCCGAGCTGGTAGAGGTACTGGACCAGGTTGAAGACGAAGCTGTCGTAGTTGTCGACGACCAGGATGCGGGGCGGGGTCGGCCGGGAGGTCATGGGCGCGCGTTCTCCGGGGTGTGCGGGGACTGGGGGCGGGGGCGGGGCCGCCGGGTCAGCCGACGGCGCCGTCGCCGCCGTCTCCGTCCACTGTGACGTCACCGAAGGGGAGGAGCGGTTCCGCCCACGGGAAGACGTAGGTGAAGAGCAGGTAGACGATCCCCAGCACGAGGAGCACCGAGACCACGGCCTTGACCAGGGTGTTCCCCGGGAGGTGACGCCAGATCCAGCCGTACATGGTGCTCCCTCGACGCAGCGGACTGGACTCAAGACTAGGCCCTCCCCCCGTGACGGCCGGCCCGTCCCGCCGGTCTACTGCTGCCCGGTCGCCGCGCGGAGGTCCGCCGTCCCCGAGTAGCCCGGCAGCGCGAGGTCACCGCTCTCCTGCACCTTCCAGCCCAGTCCGTACGCCTGTACGTACTGCAGGTAGTTGCGCACCGTCGGGTCCGCCTCGACCGCGGTGCGCAGCGCGTCGGTCCTGCCGACGGCCTTGACCACGTAGGGCGGGGAGTAGACCCGGCCCTGGAGCAGCAGGGTGTTGCCGACGCAGCGGACGGCGCTGGTGGAGATCAGCCGCTGGTCCATCACCTGGACGCCCTCGGCGCCGCCGCGCCAGAGCGCGTTCACCACGGCCTGGATGTCCTGCTGGTGGATGACCAGGTCGTTGACGTCCGGCTCGCGCACGCCGGGGATGCGCGCGGTCGCGTTCGGCGGGGCGTCGTTGAGGGTGACGGTGAGGCCGGGGCCCTGCAGCGGGTCCAGGGCGGCGGCCTGCTCCAGGGCGGTGAGCTGCGCGGCGTCGGCCGGGCTGCCCTGCTGGTCGGTGAGCCGCTGGGCCCGTTCCTGGAGGTCGGCGAGCTGCGCCTGGGACTGCTGGTTCTGCGCGCTGCGCTGCCGTATCACGTCGGAGAGGCTGAGCAGCGAGTTGTCGGTGCGCAGGTCGGTGCCGCGCGCGGTCTGCGCGCTGATGTAGAAGAGCAGACCGGCGAGCGCGAAGACGGCGCAGGTCAGGGCACGTCCGACAATTCGGGTGCCGGAGGCGCGGGTACGGGCCGGCCGAGGGGGAATCGACAAATTAGGCACCGTACCCTTATCTCCTTCGGACCCGCCGAACCACTACGCTAACGGACGCCGCCACACCACCGTGAACCCCTGCGCGGTCACAGCGCATCGACAGGAGAGCTCCTCGTGCCGAAGTCTCGACTCCGCAAGAAGTCCGACTACACCCCGCCGACCACGGCCACGGTGAAGATCAGTTCGGGCCGCGGTTGGGTTGCACCGCTGATGCTGGCACTGTTCCTGGTCGGCCTGGTCTGGATCGTCACCTACTACGTGACCAGCGGCAGCTGGCCGGTGGAGAGCTGGCGGAACTGGAACATCCTGGTGGGCTTCGGCTTCATCGCGGCGGGTTTCGGCGTCTCCACCCAGTGGAAGTGACGCCGGGGCTGCTGCCCTGAGTTCCTTCACCGCCGCCCCGGACGGTTCGAGCCGGGGCGGCGTTCCGGCGTGCCCGCACGGGGGGTGCGCCGTTCTCCGGTTATCCGCTTGTCGCGTTTATCCACATGGTTATCCACACTGGGGAAAAGTCGCACCGGCCTGTGGATAACTTGCGCCGGGGGCGCTTTCCACACCGCCGCGCGCCCCACCTCCGGTCCAGGGATCCGCACAGCAGGACACGCGTAGAACAGCCGTCCGGGCCCCTTTGTTCGCACGGCCTGTGCACAACTCCGCACAGGCTGTGGACAACCGTGCGGGTGCCGGACGGCCGTTCACGCCGTCCGGCGCCGGCGGATCACCCGCCGTAGGCGGCGGTCCCGACGAGCACCATCACCACCACCAGGCCGGCCACGCCCGCCAGGGTCAGCCCCTGCACCGCCGCCCGGCGGGCCCGCGGGGCGTACATCAGGCCGGCCGCGGTCAGCATCCCGGCGATCAGGCCGCCGAGGTGCGCGCGCCAGTCGATGTTCGGCACCGAGAAGGTGACGATCAGGTTGAACACCAGCAGCGCGACGACCGGCCCGAGCGGCGCCCGGACCCGGCGGTAGAGCACCACGGTCGCGCCCAGCAGGCCGAAGACCGCCCCCGAGGCCCCCAGCGAGCGCATGCCGTCACCGGCCAGCAGGAAGGCGAAGGCGCTGCCGGCCAGGCCGGAGAGCAGGTAGAGCGCCAGGAAGCGGACCCGGCCCAGGGCCGCCTCCAGCTGCGGGCCGAGGACCCAGAGCACCAGCATGTTGGTGGCGATGTGCCAGGGCGCGGTGTGCAGGAAGACGGCGGTCAGCAGCCGGTACCACTGCCCCGGGCCCTCGGCGACGCCGGTGGGGAACGGGTAGTAGTGGGCCGGGGAGAGGTCGGGGGCGAAGCTGCGCAGTTCGAGGTCGAGGGCCAGCCAGGGCGTGAGTACGTAGGCGGCCAGCACGAAGACCACCAGGTTGACGCCGATCAGCGCCTTGGTGACCAGCGCGCCGTCGGTGGCCGGGCGCCCGCCGAAGCGGGTGGTCGCCCGCCGGACCTGGCGGCCGCCCTCGGCGACGCAGTCCGGGCAGTGGAAGCCCACCGAGGCGTTCACCATGCACTGCGGGCAGATCGGCCGGCCGCAGCGCGTGCAGCCGATGCCGGTCTCCTGCTCGGGGTGGCGGTAGCAGCGGGACAGCCCGTTCCCGCCGCCCGGCGCCCCGGGGGTCGGGTCGATCGGCGGCCTCGGCTCGTCCGGGAGCATCGGCTATCCCCTTCTGCCACGACTTGCTGCAACGACACGTGCGCGCTCCCGGCGGGGACCCGCCGGAACCGCCAGCCTACTGCGGCCGCACCCCCGGCCGGACGGCCCGCTCGCCCCGCCCCGCACCGGCTCCCACCGGTCCCCGCCCGCCTCCCACCGGCCCAGCACGCCCCGCGTACGGCCCACTCCGGCATGCCGTCGGACAAATACGGATGCATGATCAGCATTCAGGTGGATATGTGCATAAAGGACGCCACCAGGAGGAGAGACTCGTGACCCGTTTGGACTCGGCCCGAGCGACGGCCGGCAACCTCGCGGACAACGCCCGGCAGCAGGCCACCCAGGCCGCCCACACCGTCCGCGTCCAGTACGACCGGCACATCGCCCCCCAGGTCGGTCACGCCTTCGCCAGCCTGCCGCCGGAGGCCCAGCAGAACGCCCTGAAGGCCCTGCACCGCACCCAGGAGGCCGCCCTGGCCGCCCGCCACTCCGCGGCCCGGGCCGCCGACCAGGCGCGGTCCACCGTCACGCCCAAGGTCGTGCACGCCGTCGAGGAGGCCCGCGCCGCCGTCGTCCCGGTCGCCCACGAGGCGCAGACCCGCGGCGCGGCCGCACTGACCGCCATGCGCGGCAACGTCACCTCGGCCGAGATCAGCGATCTCGCGGCCCGCAACGCCCGCCGCTCGTGCCGGACCGGCTGGGCGACCGGACTGGCCGTGGCCGGGGTGATCGCGATCGCCGGCGGCATCGCCACCTGGCAGTGGTGGCGCCACCGCAGCAACCCGGAGTGGCTGGTGGAGCCCCCGTCCGCAGCCCGTCCGGCCACGCCGTCCGACGCGGATGCGGACCCGGGCACCGCGATCGGCCCGGACGCCTCCGTGAACGGCTCGCCGGACGCCGCCGGCCCCGCCCCGGCCGCCGGGCCCGGCGGACCCGCCGGGGACCGCTCCGAGCCGCAGGACCCGGGCAGGCCCCGCTGAGAACGCGGACCGGCCGCTGACCTGCCTTCAGGTCAGCGGCCGATCGCCGTCCACACGCGGTGGGAGGACTGTGGAGCTTAGGAGACTCGAACTCCTGACATCTGCCTTGCAAAGGCAGCGCTCTACCAACTGAGCTAAAGCCCCGGGGCGGCACCGGGCGCGCCGCCGGACACCAGGGTACCCGGTCCCGGCACCGATCCGGTGCCCCCTCCCGGCACTCCTGCCGTGCGGGGCCGGGAAACTCCGGCCGACCCGGTCACCCGACCGGGCCGACCGGCCCTGGAGGCACCTGCGGCGCCTCCCGAAGACTGTCGATCGTCAGATCGCCGGGGGCCTCAGCGACCGGCCGGAACCGGGTCGGTGGCCTCGGTCCACAGGTCCTGCTCGGCGCGGTCCGCCTGGACCTGACGGTAGACAAAGAAGCCGCCGAGGGCGACCAGGGCGACCAGGAGAAGCTTCTTCACCGCGGGACCTCGTCCTTCTTGCGTTGACGGACTCAGCAGCCGTGCGCCGATCGATCCGATCGGGCCGACGAGTCCGTGGTTGTGTTACGAGCACGAACGGGCGGTCGGGATGCCGGACTGCCCTTGCGGCCGATGATACACACCGGTGTCCCAATCGTGACCAGCCACCGCTGCCTCCAACCGACCCGTCCGGCCGGAGGATTGACGCCACACCTCCTGTCGTACGGTCGGCCCGGCACGGAGCCCGCGCGGAGCCCTCACCGTTCCCGCCCATCGGCCGCCCCGCCGGGCGGCCGCACCAGCACCACGACCCCCGACGCCAGGTCCACCCGGGTGCGCGGCGGCGCCCCGTCGTCCTCCTCGTCGCGCAGCATCAGCGAGCTCTGCCGCTCGTCGAGCTGGTGCTGCTTCCCAGCCGCGAACTGCGCGTGCAGCTGCTCGAAACCGGTCGCCGAGATCTGCCCCTCCCGGCCGGTCCCCCGCCACGGCACCAGCCGCGAGCGGCGCGCCCGGAGCGCCAGCTGATCGACGAAGGCCAGCACCACCAGGACGCAGACCAGGCCGGGGATGGTCATCGCGAAGACCAGACCCATTGCGCCACCGCCTCACCGTCGGACGCCGCCGGGGCGGACCCCGGCCTCCACCGGTAGAACACCCGGCCGCAGCCGGGGGTTCCCCGGAACCGGCGGCGGAACGCCGAAGGGCCCGGAGCAGTGCTCCGGGCCCTTCGCGGTGGTGGGGCTAACAGGACTTGAACCTGTGGCCTCTTCCTTATCAGGGAAGCGCTCTAACCGTCTGAGCTATAGCCCCTTGCCGCACTGAAAGATTAGCGGACCGATCCCCGATCCCCCAAATCCGTTACGGCCGGGCCTGCGGCGGGGCCCTCCGGGACGGGCAGGTCGGAGGCGGTGCCGACGGCGGTCAGCCACTCCGCGCGGGTCGCCGGGAGGTGCGCGGCGCCCTCGGCGGTGGTGCGCACCGCGAGGATCTGGTTGACCCCGATCCGGTTCTCCTCGAAGGCCAGCGCCGAGGCCGCCATGTAGAGCCGCCAGACCCGCGCCCGGCCGCGCCCCACCAGCCCGACCGCCTCCGTCCAGTGCGCCTCCAGGTTGGCCACCCACTCACGCAGGGTCAGCCCGTAGTGCTCGCGGAGCGACTCGACGTCGCGCACCTCGAAGCCGGCCTCCTCCAGCCGGGAGACCGTGGAACCGACCGGGGACAGTTCGCCGTCCGGGAAGACGTAGCGGTTGATGAACGGGCTGGGGCGGTACGGCTCACCGGGGTGGCCGGGACGGCGGGCGATCTGGTGGTTGAGCAGCCGGCCGCCCGGGACCAGCAGCCCGTACAGGCCCTCCGCGTACACCCGGTACTGGGCCTCGCCGACGTGCTCCGCCATGCCCACGCTGGAGATCGCGTCGAACGGGCCGTCCGGGATCTCCCGGTAGTCCTGCAGCCGGATCTCCACCCGGTCCGCCAGGCCGGCCTCCTCGACCCGTCGGCGGGCCAGCGCGACCTGCTCCTCGGAGATCGAGACGCCCACCGCCGTCACCCCGTAGTGCCGGGCCGCGTGCAGCACCAGCGAGCCCCAGCCGCAGCCGACGTCCAGCAGCCGCATCCCGGGCCGCAGGCCGAGCTTGCGGCAGATGAGGTCCAGCTTGGCCTCCTGCGCCGCCTCCAGGCTCTTCGCGGCGGGCTCCCAGTAGGCGCACGAGTAGACCATCGACGGGCCCAGCACCAGGCCGTAGAAGTCGTTGCCGACGTCGTAGTGGTGGTGGATCGCCGCCCGGTCCCGGCCGCGGCTGTGCAGCCGCCCCCGGCCCACCGGGGCCTCCTCCGGCGGCGGGGCGGGATCGGGCCCGAGCGCCCCGGCCCGCAGCAGCGCGCCCACCGCCCGGCGCCCCCGGACGCCCAGCACGTCGCCCGGGCCGAGCCGCAGCCGGCGGATCTCGGGAAGCTCGGCGAAGTGCGCGACGGCCCGCAGCACCTCGTACAGGTCGGAGCCCGGGGCGACCTCCAGGTCCCCCGAGACGTAGGCCCGGGCCAGGCCCAGCTCGTCCGGCCGCCAGAGCAGCCGGCGCAGCGCCCGGCGGTTGCGCAGCACCACCGTGGGCGCCCCCGGCGGCCCGGCCGCACTGCCGTCCCAGGCCTGCACCCGCAGTGGCACCGGGACCCCCAGCAGCCCGTCCAGGGCCTCGACCAGCCGCTTTGCGAGCTCCGCCATCGCGCGTCTCCGTCCTGCCGTGCCTGAGCAGCCGTCCCGGACCCGTCCGGTGGGAACCGGGGAGGCCTGCGGCGGCCGGGTGACGCGGAACGAGCGGACCAAGCTAAGCCCACCGCTCCCCCGGCCCGTCCGGGCGGCACGCCGCGCCGTGCGGCTGTCACCCGAATGCCGACGGGCCCCACCGGCTGCAACAGCCGGTGGGGCCCGCTGATTCCGTCCACGGACGGAAAATCCCCGAGGGGGAGGGGAACTGATCCCGGGTCAGGCCCGGGGGATCAGTCCTCCTCGGCCAGGGTGAGCTCGATGCCGCCGGTGAAGCCGGCCGCCGCGTTGTAGATGAACGCCGAGAGCGTGGAGAGCGCGGTCAGCAGCACCACGTCGACCACGGCGATCAGCGAGGTGAAGGTCATCACCTTTCCGAAGCCCACGTAGTCCATGATGTTCAGGCCGCCGCCGTTGGTGTCCGAGCCGGTGACGTCCTTCAGGGTCTTGCCGAGCGAGTCGAAGACGCCGAGCGAGTCCAGCGTCATCCACAGCACCGCGGCCGCCACGATGATGATGATCCCGACCGCCAGCGACAGCAGGAAGCTGACCTTCATGACCGACCACGGGTCGGCCTTGGTCACCCGCAGCCGGGCCTTCCTGGTCCGGCCCAGGCCACCGCCGGCGGCCGGCGGCGCGGCCGGACGCCGCACGCCCGCGGCGGGCGTCCCGCCGGGCGGGGTGTTGCCGCCGCCGACCCGGGTGCCCCGGGGCGGGGTCGGCTGCCCCTTGGCGTAGGTGGTCGGCTGGGAGAAGCCGTTGCCGCCCGCCGCCGGGGCACCCGGCGGGGGCGTCGGCTGGCCGCCGTACGTCCCGCCCTGGCCCGCCCCGCCGACCGGCGGCATCAGCGAGGTGGACGCGGCCGGGTGCTCGGCCGGCGGCTGCGGCACGCCGTACGCCCCGCCGCCCTGTGCTGCGCCCGGACGGCCGCCGGCGGCGCCTCCCCCAGCACCCGTGGCTCCACTCACTGGTCCTCCCGCACTTCCCGCCAGGACGGCGCACCGCCCTGCTTCGTCACTCGTCATCCAGCGCCCGGCGGGATTGCCCGGAACTGGTCGGCGGCCGGTACCGCCACGTCGTGTACGGATGTACGGACGTGACGGTACCGGCCGACGCGGTACGAGGTCAGGCCTGGGCGGTCCCGCCGCCCGGCGCCGTCTCCGTACCCTCGGCCACCTCGGTGGACTCGGTACCCGCCACCTCGTCCTCCGCCGACTCCTCGTCCTCGGCCTCCGCGTTGCGGGCCATGCCCACGACCGCATCGCGCTTGCCCAGGTTGATCAGTTGGACGCCCATGGTGTCACGTCCGGTTTCACGAACCTCGGAAACCCTCGTGCGGATCACTCCTCCGGAGAGGGTGATCGCCATGATCTCGTCGGTCTCGTCGACGACGAGCGCGCCGACCAGCGAGCCCCGGCCCTCGACGATCTTCGCCGCCTTGGTGCCGTAGCCGCCGCGTCCCTGGACACGGTACTCGTCCACACCGGTGCGCTTGGCGTAGCCGCCGTCGGTCGCGGTGAAGACGAAGGTGCCCGGACGGACCACGTTCATCGAGAGCAGTTCGTCGTTCTCGCGGAAGGCCATGCCCTTGACGCCGGAGGTGGCGCGGCCGGTGGAGCGCAGCGCCTCGTCGGTGGCGGTGAAGCGGATCGACTGCGCCTTCTTGGAGACGAGCAGCAGGTCGTCCTCGGCGGAGACCAGTTCGGCGCCGATCAGCTCGTCGTCCCGGCCCTCGTCGTCCTGGCGCAGGTTGATCGCGATCAGGCCGCCGGAGCGCGGGGAGTCGTAGTCCTTCAGCGGGGACTTCTTCACCAGGCCGGCCCGGGTGGCGAGGACGAGGTAGGGCTTGTCCTCGTAGGTGCGGATCGCCTTCACCTGGGCGATGTGCTCGTCCGGCTGGAAGGCCAGCAGGTTGGCCACGTGCTGGCCGCGGGCGTCGCGGCCGGCGTCCGGCAGCTCGTAGCCCTTGGCGCGGTAGACCCGGCCCTTGTTGGTGAAGAACAGGATCCAGTTGTGGGTCGTCGTCACGAAGAAGTGGTCGACGATGTCGTCCTGCTTGAGCTGGGCGCCGCGCACGCCCTTGCCGCCGCGCTTCTGCGAGCGGTAGAGGTCGGAGCGGGTGCGCTTGACGTAGCCGCCGCGGGTGATGGTGACGACGATGTCCTCCTCGGCGATGAGGTCCTCGATGGAGAGGTCGCCGTCGGAGGGGATGAGGGTGGAGCGCCGCTCGTCGCCGTACTTCTCGACGATCGCGGTGAGCTCCTCGGAGATGATCCCGCGCTGGCGGGTCGGCGAGGCCAGGATCGCGTTGTACTCGTCGATCTTGCGCTGCAGCTCGTCGTGCTCGTCGGTGATCCGCTGGCGCTCCAGGGCGGCCAGCCGGCGCAGCTGCATCTCCAGGATCGCGTTGGCCTGGAGCTCGTCGATCGAGAGCAGCTCCATCAGGCCGGTGCGGGCGGCGTCGGCGCTCGCCGAGGCCCGGATCAGCGCGATGACCTCGTCGATCATGTCCAGGGCGCGCAGCAGCGCGCGCAGGATGTGGGCGCGCTCCTCGGCCTTGCGCAGCCGGAAGGTGGTGCGCCGGACGATGACCTCGACCTGGTGGTTGACCCAGTGCCGGATGAAGGCGTCCAGCGACAGGGTGCGCGGCACGCCGTCGACCAGGGCCAGCATGTTGGCGCCGAAGTTGGTCTGCAGGTCGGTGTGCTTGTAGAGGTTGTTCAGCACGACCTTGGCGACCGCGTCGCGCTTGAGCACGACCACCAGGCGGGTGCCGGTGCGGGCCGAGGACTCGTCGCGGACGTCGGCGATGCCGGCGATCTTGCCGTCCTTGACCAGGTCGGCGATCTTCAGCGCGAGGTTGTCCGGGTTGACCTGGTAGGGCAGCTCGGTGATCACCAGGCACTGCCGGCCCTGGATCTCCTCGACCTCGACCACGGCGCGCATGGTGACCGAGCCGCGGCCGGTGCGGTAGTAGTCGTCGATGCCGCGGCGGCCGACGATCAGCGCGCCGGTGGGGAAGTCCGGGCCCTTGATCCGCTCGATCAGGGCGTCCAGCAGGTCCTCGGCGGAGGCCTCCGGGTTCTCCAGGTACCAGAGCGCGCCGGAGGCGACCTCGCGCAGGTTGTGCGGCGGGATGTTGGTGGCCATGCCGACCGCGATGCCGGTGGCACCGTTGACCAGCAGGTTGGGGAAGCGCGCGGGCAGGACGGTGGGCTCCTGCGAGCGGCCGTCGTAGTTGGGCGCGAAGTCGACGGTCTCCTCGTCGATGTCGCGCATCATCTCCATGGCCAGCGGCGCCATCTTGCACTCGGTGTAGCGCATGGCCGCGGCCGGGTCGTTGCCCGGGGAGCCGAAGTTGCCGTTGCCGTCCACCAGCGGCATCCGCATCGACCACGGCTGGGCCAGGCGGACCACGGTGTCGTAGATCGAGGTGTCACCGTGCGGGTGGTAGTTGCCCATGACGTCGCCGACGACGCGGGCGCACTTGTAGTACCCCTTCTCGGGGCGGTAGCCGCCGTCGTACATCGCGTACAGCACGCGGCGGTGCACCGGCTTCAGGCCGTCGCGCACCTCGGGCAGCGCCCGGCTGACGATGACGCTCATCGCGTAGTCGAGGTACGAGCGCTGCATCTCGGTTTCGAGCTCGACCGGCTCGATGCGCATGGTCACCGTGGCGGCGGCCTCGGGGGTCTCGGGCTGCTCGCCTTCGGGACGGTTGTCGTCGACCACTGGTGGTCAGTTTCCTTTCACGCGGACTGGTACGTGCGGGGCCTGCGGGCAGGCGTCACACGTCCAGGAAGCGGACGTCCTTGGCGTTGCGCTGGATGAAGGAGCGGCGGGCCTCGACGTCCTCGCCCATGAGGACCGAGAACAGCTCGTCGGCGCGGGCGGCGTCCTCCAGGGTGACCTGGAGGAGCAGGCGGTGCTCGGCGTCCATGGTGGTGACCCGGAGCTCCTCGGCGTTCATCTCGCCGAGACCCTTGAACCGCTGGATCGCGTCGTCCTTCGGAAGGCGGCGCCCCGCCTCGACCCCGGCGGCGATCAGCGCGTCGCGCTCGCGGTCGGAGTAGGCGTACTCGAAGTCGTCCTTGCCCCACTTGATCTTGTACAGCGGCGGCATCGCCAGGTAGACGTAGCCGGACTCGACCAGCGGCCGCATGAAGCGGAACAGCAGGGTCAGCAGCAGGGTGCGGATGTGCTGGCCGTCGACGTCGGCGTCGGCCATCAGCACGATCTTGTGGTAGCGCAGCTTGGACTCGTCGTAGTCCTCCTGGATGCCGCAGCCGAAGGCCGAGATCAGCGCCTGGACCTCGGTGTTCTGCAGCACCTTGTCGATCCGGGCCTTCTCGACGTTCAGGATCTTGCCGCGGATCGGGAGGATGGCCTGGGTGCGGGGGTCGCGGCCCTGCTTGGCCGAGCCGCCGGCGGAGTCACCCTCGACGATGAAGATCTCGCACTCGGCCGGGTCCTTGGACTGGCAGTCGCTGAGCTTGCCGGGCAGCGAGGCGGACTCCAGCAGGCCCTTGCGGCGGGTGAGGTCGCGGGCCTTGCGGGCGGCGACGCGCGCGGTGGCGGCCTGGATGGACTTGCGGATGATGTCCGCGGCCTCGTTGGGGTTGCGGTCCAGCCAGTCCCCGAAGTGCTCGTGGACGACCTTCTGGACGAAGGTCTTCGCCTCGGTGTTGCCGAGCTTGTCCTTGGTCTGGCCCTCGAACTGCGGCTCGCCGAGCTTGACCGAGATGATCGCGGTCAGGCCCTCGCGGATGTCCTCGCCGGAGAGGTTGTCGTCCTTCTCGCGGAGCAGCTTCTTGTCCCGCGCGTAGCGGTTGACCAGGCCGGTCAGCGCGGCGCGGAAGCCCTCCTCGTGGGTACCGCCGCCGTGGGTGTGGATGGTGTTGGCGAAGGAGTAGACCCCCTCGGTGTACGAGGAGTTCCACTGCATGGCGATCTCCACCGAGATCGCCTTGTCCTTGTCCTCCGCCTCGAAGTCGATCACCGAGGGGTGGACGACCTCGCCCTTGCGGGAGTTGAGGTGGGCGACGAAGTCGGCGATGCCGCCGTCGTACTTGTAGGTGACGGAGAGCGGCTTGCCCTCCTCGTCGACGTGCTCGGGGCGCTCGTCGGTCAGGGCGATGGTCAGGCCCTTGTTGAGGAACGCCATCTCCTGGAAGCGGCGGGAGAGCGTCTCGAAGGAGTAGACCGTGGTCTCGAAGATCTCCGGGTCGGCCCAGAAGGTGACGCTGGTGCCGGTGCGCTCGGCGGCCTCGTGCTGGGACAGCGGGGCGGTCGGGGTGCCGGCCTTGTACTCCTGCGTCCAGCGGTGGCCGTCGGTGTGGATCTCCACCGCGAGGCGGGTGGAGAGCGCGTTCACGACGGAGACGCCGACGCCGTGCAGACCGCCGGAGACCGCGTAGCCGCCGTTGCCGAACTTGCCGCCCGCGTGCAGAACCGTCAGCACGACCTCGACGGCCGGCTTGCCCTGGCCCGGCATGATGCCGACCGGGATGCCGCGGCCGTTGTCGACCACGCGCACGCCGCCGTCGGCGAGGAGGGTCACGTCGATGGTGTCCGCGTGCCCGGCCATCGCCTCGTCGACGGAGTTGTCCACGATCTCCTGCACCAGGTGGTGCAGGCCGCGCTCACCGGTCGAGCCGATGTACATGCCGGGGCGCTTGCGGACGGCGTCGAGGCCCTCCAGCACCTGGATGGCACTGGCGTCGTACGACCTGTCGGACTGGTCGGTCTGGTCTGGGATCTGGCTGGGGTTGCCGGAATCGGCCACGAAGCGCCCTCTCTGGCACAGCGCGGGCCGCATCCCCGCCTCCTACGGGCGGGCGTGCGACCACGGCGTTTCGACTCGGTTGCCACTAGCAACAGTGTTTGGCCCCCAGTCTACCGGTACGACTGACATCGATGGGCGTTTGGCAGCCTCTGAGGGCAGAAATGGCGCCCTGAATCCCCTCGGGACATGTCCCGATACTCGCTCGGGGGGCTCAGGCCGCCTGGCAGGGCCGTCAGGGGTTCCGGAGGATCACGGTCCGCTCCGCTCCCGGACCGACCGCCCCGGGCCGGGCGGAGGCGGGCGGGCGGGCGGGCGGCTATCCCCAGGTGTCGCCGGGGCCCTTGCTGCCGGGGGCGCGCAGCCGGCCGTAGCCGCGCACCGGGGCCGCGGGGCCGAGCACCTTGATGGTGCGGACCGTGCCGTGGCCCAGCTCGTGGTTCAGACGGGCCACCAACTGCCTTGCCAGCCAGCGGAGTTGAGTGGCCCACGCGGTGGAGTCGCACTGCACCGTGAGCACCGCGGCCTCGTCGTCGTAGGCGGTGGGGGTGCAGTGCGCCGCGATGTCCGGTCCGACGATCTGCGGCCAACGGCCCATCACCCCGCCGACCGCGGCCGAGGACTCCCAGCCCCGTTCGGTCAGCAGCCGGGTCAGCGCCGCCCCCAGCGGCACCGGGTCACGGCCGTCCGAGCGGGCCCCGCTGCGCAGACCGTGCCGCTTCGCCTCGCGCTTCTCGCGCACCTGCTCACCGCGCTGGCGGGCCTGAGCCCGGGCCGCCCGCAGCGCCGAGCGCGCCAGGTCGGCACCGGTCGGCCCGGGGTGCTCCGCCGAATCGCTCACGGCGATCTCCTTATCCCCACCCTGTGGACAACGGTGAGCCGTCCAGCGTACGGGAGCCGGGAGGGCGCGCGACGGCACGGGTGGGCGTCCCCGGGGGTACGGGTGCGGGGTGTGCGACCGCCGACGGCGGTCCGTGGAGCGCGGTGCGGCGCGATCAGCCGGTGACGCGCCGGACGGCGCCGTCGGCGACCGCGTACCGGGCGCCGGCCAGCGCCTTCGGCACGTCCTCGGCCACCGCCGCGGTCACCAGCACCTGCTCGCCGCCGGCCACCAGCTCGGCCAGCCGGTCGCGGCGGGCGGCGTCCAGCTCGGCGAAGACGTCGTCCAGGACCAGCACCGGCTCGCCGCCGTCCGCCCGCAGCAGCTCGTAGGAGGCCAGCCGCAGCGCCAGCGCGAAGGACCAGGACTCGCCGTGGCTGGCGTAGCCCTTGGCGGGCAGCGGGCCGAGCTTGAGCAGCAGCTCGTCGCGGTGCGGGCCGACCAGGGTGACCCCGCGCTCGACCTCCTGCTTGCGGACCGTCCGCAGCGCCTCCAGCAGCTGCTCCTCGGCCTGCTCGCGGCTGGTCGGCAGCTCGCCCTCGAAGGAGCTGCGGTACTCCAGGGCGGTGTCGCCGCCGCCGGGCGCGAGCTGCCCGTAGGCGGCCGTGACCAGCGGCTGGAGGGCGGCCACCAGCTGGAGCCGGAAGGCGGTGAGTTCGGCGCCGGCCCGGGCCAGGTGGCCGTCCCAGACCTCCAGGGTGGACAGGTCGGCGCCCTTGCCGCCGCCGGCCCGGCGGGCCATCGCGGCGGTCTTCAGCAGGGCGTTGCGCTGCTTGAGCACCCGCTCGTAGTCCTGCCGGACCCCGGCCAGCCGGGGCGCGCGGGCGGTCAGCAGCTCGTCCAGGAAGCGCCGGCGCTCCCCCGGGTCGCCCTTGACCAGGGCGAGGTCCTCGGGGGCGAACAGCACGGTGCGCAGCAGGCCCAGCACGTCGCGCGGGCGGACGTTGTCGGAGCGGTTGATCCGGGCCCGGTTGGCCTTGCCGGGGGTGATCTCCAGCTCGACCAGGGTGGAGCGGCCGCGGTCCACCACCGAGGTGCGGATCACCGCGCGCTCGGCGCCCAGCCGGATCAGCGGGGCGTCGGTGGCGACCCGGTGGCTGCCCAGGGTGGCGACGTAGCCGACCGCCTCGACCAGATTGGTCTTGCCCTGGCCGTTGGGGCCGACGAACGCCGTCACGCCCGGGTCGAGGGGGACCTCGGCCCGGGCGTAGGAACGGAAGTCGGCGAGCGACAGGTGCGCGACGTGCATGGCGGTGGACTGCGCTCGCCTTCTGTGGAGGGACCTGCGGGGACTACTTCGACTCGACCGCGTGGCCGCCGAACTGGTTGCGCAGCGCGGCGATCATCTTCATCTGCGGCGAGTCGTCCTGGCGGGAGGCGAAGCGGGCGAACAGCGAGGCGGTGATGGCCGGCAGCGGGACAGCGTGGTCGATCGCGGCCTCGACGGTCCAGCGGCCCTCGCCGGAGTCGGCGGCCCAGCCCTTGAGCTTGCCCAGGTGCTCGTCCTCGTCCAGGGCGCGCACGGCCAGGTCGAGCAGCCAGGAGCGGATCACGGTGCCCTCCTGCCAGCTGCGGAAGACCTCGCGGACGTCGGTCACCTCGGGGGCGGCCTCCAGCAGCTCCCAGCCCTCGGCGAAGGCCTGCATCATCGCGTACTCGATGCCGTTGTGGACCATCTTGGCGAAGTGGCCGGCGCCGACCGCGCCCGCGTGCACCGAGCCGAAGTCGCCCTCGGGCTTGAGCGCGTCGAAGACCGGCTGGACCTTGGCCACGTGCTCGGCGTCGCCGCCGTACATCAGCGCGTAGCCGTTCTCCAGGCCCCAGACGCCGCCCGAGACGCCGCAGTCGACGAAGCCGATGCCCTTGGCGGCCAGCGCCTCGGCGTGCTTGATGTCGTCGGTCCAGCGGGAGTTGCCGCCGTCGACGACCACGTCGCCGGGCGAGAGCAGCTCGGCCAGCTCGTCCACGGTGGCCTGGGTGGCGGCGCCGGCCGGGACCATGACCCAGACGACGCGCGGGCCCTGCAGCTTGGTGACCAGCTCCTGGAGGCTCTCGACGTCGGAGATGTCGGGGTTGCGGTCGTAGCCGATGACGGTGTGGCCGGCGCGGCGGATCCGCTCGCGCATGTTGCCGCCCATCTTGCCGAGACCGATGAGGCCGAGCTCCATAGCCAAATCCTTACCTGTGGTGACGTCCCTGCGGGCGGCGCCGTTGCCGCGCCTCCTTGAGCCTACGTGCTGGAGCGGAAGGGCCTCCTCGTGGTCGGGCCGACCGGGGGAGGTTCCACAGGTTTGTTCACAGGGCTGTGGACGGAGCCGTGGGCGAACGGCTCCGGGCAGGTCCGGTGGCGGCCGGACCTGCCCGGGGCGCGGCGGGCTCAGCCGGAGAGGCGGACCGGCATGATCAGGTACTGGTAGGCCTCGTCCGCCTCGGCGTCCACCGCGGCCTTGCCGCTGAGCAGCGCGGGCTTGGTCGGGGTGGTGAAGCTCAGCTGGGCGTAGGCGGAGTCGATGGCCTTGAGGCCCTCCTCCAGGTAGCCCGGGTTGAACGCGATCGAGATGGCGTCCCCCTCCAGGGAGGCGTCGATCCGCTCGGTGGCCTGGGCGTCGTCGCCGGAGCCGGCCTCCAGGGTGAGCACGCCCTCCTCGAAGTTCAGCCGGACCGGGGTGTTGCGCTCGGCGACCAAGGAGACGCGCTTGAGGGCCTCCAGGAAGGGCTGGGTCTGGATCGCCGCGATCGCGTTGAACTCGGTCGGGAAGAGGCTGCGGTACTTCGGGAACTCGCCCTCCAGCAGACGGGTGGTGGTCCGCCGGCCGGCGCCCTCGAAGCCGATCAGGCCCTCGCCCGCGCCGCCCGAGGAGAGCGCGATGGACACGTTGTCGCCGCTGCCCAGGGACTTGGCGATGTCCTGGAGGGTCTTGGCCGGGACGAGCGCGACCGCCGAGATGTCGGACTGCTCGGGCTTCCACAGCAGCTCGCGGACGGCGAAGCGGTAACGGTCGGTGGCGGCCAGGGTGATCCGGTCGCCCTCGATCTCGACCCGCACGCCGGTGAGCACCGGCAGGGTGTCGTCGCGGCCGGCGGCCACGGCGGCCTGGCTGACCGCGGAGGCGAACACGTCGCCGGGCACGGTGCCGGTCGCGGTCGGCATCTGGGGCAGCGCCGGGTACTCGTCCACCGGCAGGGTCGGCAGGGTGAACCGGGAGCTGCCGCAGACCACGCTGACCCGCTGGCCGTCGGTGGAGATCTCCACAGGCCTGTTGGGAAGGTTGCGCGAGATGTCGTTGAGCAGCCGGCCGGAGACCAGCACGGTGCCGGCCTCCTCGATGTCGGCCTCCAGCTCGACCCGGGCCGAGACCTCGTAGTCGAAGCCGGACAGCGCCAGGCTGCCGTCCTGGGCCGTCAGCAGCAGGCCGGCCAGCACCGGCACCGGCGGCCGTGCCGGGAGGCTGCGGGCAGCCCAGGCCACCGCCTCCGCGAGGACGTCACGCTCCACCCGGAACTTCACCGGTAACCGCCTCCTGGATCGAGCGCTCCCGCTCGCACGTCTGGTTCTTCTGATCTTGGTCTTCGCCGCGGCTGTCCACCGAGCTCCGCCGCTCCGCTTCCAGTCGCCGAGGACAGTCTGACGTACTCCACCGACAGACGGGGCAGACGGGCGGAAGCAACTCGAACGGATGTCGGGCAGCGGTTGTCCACAGATTTGGCCCCCACCCGCTTTTGAACGAGGCGAACGGTCTATAGGTGTAGTGGTAGTAGTAGGGCCTGTGGAAACCGTGGATAACCCTGTTTGCGCAGGTCAGGCCCGGTTTTTTGTCCACAGGAGCTGTGGACCGAGGCTGTGGACGAACACGGCCCGCTGTGGACGGCGGAGCGTTACCCACAGGGCACGCTGGGTATCCACAGGTTATCCCCAGCACCGTCCCCAGATCCGGACCCGGTTATCCACGGGCTCCGGTCAACTTTTCGTGACGGCTTTCACACCTGGGCATGAACGAGGGCAGAAGCTTGTCGAACTGTGGACGCAGCTGTGGACAACCTGGGGATAACCCCGCCCGGCCTGGGGACAACCGGTGGACAACCCGAACGGCCCACTGACGGGCCGGCACTTGTCCACACCCTGTGGACAACGGTTGTGCACAAGTCCACAGGCACCTGACCTGCGCGGAAGAGCGTAGCGGCGGGCGCCCTGTGGAGGAATTCTGGATAACTCACGGCGCCCGGGCCTGTGGACGACGGAGAACCCGTCCGGCCTGTGGATTTCCGCCTCGCGCACCGGGGGTGTTCGAATCCCTGGTCAGATGTTCGGCGCGGGCTGTGGACTGGCGGAGCGTCCGTCACCCGCATCCCTGCCCCGGCGGACCGCCGTGCACACCTGTGGATATGCCGAAAGGGCGTCAGGATCGCTCCTGACGCCCTTTTCCGGCCACGCCGGGCCGGCCCCGCGGGGGCCGGCCCGCTAGCTCTTGATGCGGTTGGTCAGCTCGGTGACCTGGTTGTAGATCGAGCGCCGCTCGGCCATGAGTGACCGGATCTTGCGGTCGGCGTGCATCACCGTGGTGTGGTCGCGGCCGCCGAACTGCGCGCCGATCTTCGGCAGCGAGAGGTCGGTGAGCTCCCGGCAGAGGTACATGGCGATCTGACGCGCGGTCACCAGCACGCGGCTGCGCGAGGATCCGCAGAGGTCGTCCACCCCGAGCCCGAAGTAGGCGGCGGTCTGCTGCATGATCACCTGGGCGGTGATCTCCGGCCCGGCGTCCTCGTCGCCGCCCGGGATGAGGTCCTTGAGGACGATCCCGGCCAGCTCCAGGTCCACCGGGGCCCGGTTGAGGTTGGCGAAGGCGGTGACCCGGATCAGGGCCCCCTCCAGCTCCCGGATGTTCCGGGTGATCCGGGACGCGATGAACTCCAGCACGTCGGCGGGGGCGTTGAGTTGCTCCTGGATCGCCTTCTTGCGCAGGATCGCGATCCGGGTCTCCAGCTCCGGCGGGGTGACGTCGGTGATCAGTCCCCACTCGAAGCGGTTGCGCAGCCGGTCCTCCAGCGTGGTCAGCAGCTTGGGCGGCCGGTCGGAGGAGAGCACGATCTGCTTGTTGGCGTTGTGCAGGGTGTTGAAGGTGTGGAAGAACTCCTCCTGCGTGGACTCCTTGCTCGCCAGGAACTGCACGTCGTCCACGAGCAGGATGTCCATGTCCCGGTAGCGCTTGCGGAAGGTGTCCGCCTTGCCGTCCCGGATGGAGTTGATGAACTCGTTGGTGAACTCCTCGGAGGACACGTACCGCACCCGGGTGCCCGGGAAGAGGCTGCGCGAGTAGTGCCCGATGGCGTGCAGCAGGTGGGTCTTGCCCAGCCCGGACTCGCCGTAGATGAAGAGCGGGTTGTACGCCTTGGCCGGGGCCTCGGCGACCGCCACCGCCGCCGCGTGCGCGAAGCGGTTGCTCGCGCCGATGACGAAGGTGTCGAACAGGTACTTGGGGTTCAGCCTGGCGGCCGGCTCGTCCTTGCGGGAGCCGCCGGCCGGGGGCGCGCCGGGCGGGGCGGGCACGCCGGGGACCGCGGGGCGGTCGGTGGCGCGCTCCGCCGGGGCCTTGTCCGCGCCGCGGGCGGCGGCCGGGCGGGCCCCGGGGGAGCGGCGGCCGGAGGCGGTCCGCGGGTGCTCGCCCGGGCCCGGGCCGTAGGCGCCGCCGAAGAGGTCGCCCTGGGTGGTCGAGGGCGGCGCGGGGACGTGCCGCGGCGCGGGCCGGGGGGCCGGCTCCTCGGGCTCGCGGTAGGCCGGCGGCTGCTCCTGGTAGCCGGGCCAGGCCTGGGCGCCGCCCGCCGGGCCGCCGTACGGGGCGGGGTGCTGCTGGTAGCCGCCGTCGTCGTAGCGGGGCCGCTCGTAGCCCTGGTCGTAGCCCTGCTCGTAGTCCTGGTCGTAGGACTGCTGCGGGTAGCCCTGGCCGCCGTAGCCGCCGGCGTCCTGCTCGGACGGGTTCGGGTACGGCTCGGCGGGGGCCTGCGACGCGGGGGCGGTGGGCACGGCGTTGGCGTCGACCATCACGGCGATCCGCACCGGGCGGGCCAGCTCGCGGGAGAGCGCCTCGGTCAGCTGCGGCAGCAGCCGCCCTTCCAGCACCTGCTTGGCCCGCTCGTTGGGGGCCGCCAGCAGGGCGGTGTCGTGCATCATCCACATGGGCTGGGTGCGCTGCACCCACTGCTTGTCCATCTCCCCGATGTCCGGGTCGCCGACCAGCCGCTCGACGACCCTCGCCCAGACCGGGACGAGGTCGCTGTTGACATCAGCCACTGGTGCACGCTTTCCGATGAACAAACCAGACAAGTCCTGCAACGGTAGTCAGCGAACAGAGCCGGATCAAGTCGTTGTCCACAGGCTGTGGGTAAGCGGCCTCCGGACGGCTGGTTTGACCCTCGCGCCCCGTCCCGCGTACCGTAACCAGGTCGAGTTGTCGATGGCCGCTGCCGCATGTCCGCGGGTCCACCCGCTCCATAAGGCGCGCAGCACGGGCGCCGTGGATTGCCTCCAACCCCAGCCGAACTGGGGCGATGGGCCGGATTTCCGATACATGGGGAGATCACGCGGACGCACGGTGACGGCCAAGCGACTCCCCGTCATCCTACGATTCACCTCAGGAGCCCCCGAGTGAGCAAGCGCACCTTCCAGCCGAACAACCGTCGTCGCGCGAAGACCCACGGCTTCCGGCTGCGTATGCGTACCCGCGCCGGCCGCGCCATCCTGGCCGCCCGCCGTGGCAAGGGCCGCGCCAGCCTGTCCGCCTGATCCGCACCAGAGTCTGTTGTGCTGCCCTCCGAGAATCGGCTGCGGCGGCGCCAGGACTTCGCGACCGCGGTCAAACGCGGTCGCCGGGCCGGTAGGCCCCTGCTGGTCGTCCACCTCGCCAGAGAGGACGCCCCCGGGGGCCGCACCGACCGGACCAGCGACATCCGCCCGCACGTCGCCGAGGGGACTCCTTCGGCGCGTGCGGGTTTCGTCGTGAGCAAGGCCGTCGGCCCGGCGGTCACCCGCAACCTGGTCAAGCGCCGGTTGCGTCACCTCGTGCGTGATCGTCTGTCCCGGCTGCCCGCCGGTAGCCTGATAGTGGTGCGTGCGCTGCCCCCGGCCGCGTCCGCCTCGTACCAGGAACTCGAACGCGACCTGGACGCGGCGCTCAAACGGCTGCTCAAGGTCGAGCACGCCGCCTCGGCGCCGACGGGAGCAGGGCGATGAAGTACCTGCTGATGGGTCTGATCAGGGTGTACCAGTGGACCATCAGCCCACTGCTCGGTCCGGTGTGCCGTTACTACCCGTCCTGCTCGCACTACGGTTTCGAGGCCGTGAAGACGCACGGGGCGGTGAAGGGCGGCGCCCTGACCGTGTGGCGCATCCTGCGCTGCAATCCGTGGACTCCCGGCGGGGTCGATCATGTCCCGCCGCGCAAGCATCCGGTGTGGCACCGCCGGCTGCGGGACCGGCTGAACGGCCGGGCCGCCGCCGAACAGCCGGTGATCACGCCCCCCGCCGGTCCGGACCCAGAGGGCCCGGCGACCATTGGCCCCATGGGGCCAATCCCAATGTCCAAGGAGCCTGACCGGTGACGTTCTCCTTCCTCAACCCCCTGTACACAGCGGTGTCCTGGATCATCGTCCAGTTCCACTCGCTGTACAGCCACGTCTTCGACCCGGATGGTGGCTGGGCCTGGGGTCTGGCCATCGCCTCGATGGTGGTCGTCATCCGGATCTGCCTGATCCCGCTCTTCGTGAAGCAGATCAAGGCGACCCGGGCCATGCAGGCGATCCAGCCGAAGATGAAGGCCATCCAGGAGCGGTACAAGAACGACCGCCAGCGCCAGTCCGAAGAGATGATGAAGCTGTACAAGGAGGCGGGTACCAACCCGTTCTCCAGCTGCCTTCCCATCCTCGTGCAGGCGCCGTTCTTCACCGCGCTCTACGGCGTGCTGGCCTCGGTCGCCAAGGGCAAGGCCATCGGCGTGATCGACGGCGACCTGCTGGTGAGCGCCGGCAAGGCGCACATCTTCGGTGCCCCGCTCTCGGCCACCTTCGTGGGCAGCAGCGAGGTCAGCGTCAAGATCGTCGTCGCAGTGATGATCATCCTGATGTCGGCGTCGCAGTTCGTCACCCAGCGCCAGCTGATGACCAAGAACGTCGACCTCACGGTGAAGACGCCGTTCATGCAGCAGCAGAAGATGCTGATGTACGTCTTCCCGATCATGTTCGCCGTGATGGGCATCAACTTCCCGGTCGGTGTCCTGGTCTACTGGCTGACCACCAACGTCTGGTCGATGGGCCAGCAGCTGATCGTCATCCGCAACAACCCGACACCGGGCAGCAAGGCCTGGGACGAGCGTCAGGCCCGCCTGAAGAAGGCCGGCCGGCTGAACCCGGACGGCTCGGTCATCAAGGGCCCGCTCTTCGGCCTGCTCCCCGCGAAGAAGTCCGCCGTCACCGCCGAGGCCGTGGTCGAGGAGTCGGTGCAGGTGCGCCGGCAGCAGCCGCGGAAGCAGACGAAGTCGCAGCGCCAGCACACCGGCGGCCAGACCACCAGCCTGACCAAGGACGCCCCGGACGAGCAGCCCGCCGACGCCGCCCCGGCGGACTCCGCGGGCACCGGGACCTCCGGCACCGGCACCTCCGGCGGCACCTCCGGCACCGGTGCGGCCGGTGCCACGGGTGCGGCCAAGCAGACCGCGGCGCGCCCGGCCGGTGCCAAGTCGGGCCCGGCCCGTCAGCAGGGCGGTGGCCGGCAGCAGCCCAAGCGCGGCGGCGGTCAGCGGCCGAAGAAGAAGTGACCGGTCCGCACCGGACCGCTCCCACGGCCCCCTGAACCTCGTTACCGGCCCACCACCCGGGCCCCATCTCCGAAGGAGTCCATCAGTGACGGAAGGCACCACCTCCGCCGTCGAGGCCGAGGCCGCCGACAGCGCCGACGAGAGCCTCGTCGCCCGCCTGGAGCAGGAGGGCGACATCGCGGCGGACTACCTGGAGGGTCTGCTCGACATCGCCGACCTCGACGGTGACATCGACATGGACGTCGAGGGCGACCGCGCCCTGGTCTCCATCGTCAGCGACGGCAACGACCGCTCCCTGCAGCGGCTGGTCGGCCAGGACGGCGAGGTGCTGGAGGCGCTGCAGGAGCTGACCCGGTTGGCCGTCCACCGGGAGACCGGCGAGCGCAGCCGCCTCATGCTGGACATCGCCGGCTTCCGGGCCCGCAAGCGCTCGGAGCTGGCGACCCTCGGGGCCGAGGCCGCCGACCAGGTGAAGAGCTCGGGGGAGCAGGTCAAGCTGCGCCCGATGACCCCGTTCGAGCGCAAGGTCGTCCACGACGCGGTGGCCGCGGCCGGTCTGCGCAGTGAGTCGGAGGGCGAGGAGCCCCAGCGGTGCGTGGTCGTGCTCCCGGCCTGACGGCAGGGTGACCGCCGGCGGCTTTGGCGGTCGGTATGCGACACGAGGACCCGACCCCGTCCGCCCCGCGCGGACGGGGTCGTCGTCCCTTCGCGGGCGGTGGCCCGGCGAGAGATGTTTCACGTGAAACGGTGCAGGAGCGGGTCGGTGGATCCGGGGAGCGGAGAGTTCGAGATGGACACGGAGAGCGCGCCTGCCGGCGGGCCGGAGACGGGCGCCGGGGGTCCGGGTGCCGAGGGCGCGGCCGTCGGCGGGCGTCCGGCGGTCGAGCCGCCGCCCGCACCGCCGGCCGTGGCCCGGGAGGTCTTCGGCGAGCGGTTCGACGCCGCGGTCCGCTACACCGAGCTGCTGGCCACCTCGGGGGTGACCCGGGGGCTGATCGGGCCGCGCGAGGTGCCCCGGCTCTGGGACCGCCACGTGCTGAACTGCGCCGTCCTCGCCGAGCTGCTGCCGGGCGGGACGACGCTCTGCGACGTCGGCTCCGGCGCCGGTCTGCCCGGCATCCCGGTGGCGCTGGCGAGGCCGGACGTCTCGGTGACGCTGCTGGAGCCGCTGCTGCGGCGCACCACCTTCCTGGAGGAGGTGGTCCGCGAGCTGGGGCTGGAGAACGTCACCGTGCTCCGCGGCCGGGCCGAGGAGATGGTCGGCAAGCTGGCGGTGGACGTGGTGACCGCGCGGGCGGTGGCCCCGATGGAGCGGCTGGCCGGCTGGGGGCTGCCGCTGCTGCGGCCGCACGGCCAGATGCTGGCGCTCAAGGGCGACAGCGCGGAGCAGGAGCTGGCCGACTCCCGGGCCGGGCTGGCGAAGCTCGGTGCGGTGGAGTGGTCGGTGATCGCGGTCGGCGAGGGCACCCTGGAGACCTCGACCCGGGTGGTCCAGGTCAAGGTGGGGGAGAGCCCGGGCGGTGTGAAGGCGGCGACCCGCCGGGCCAGGGCCGCGGCCAAGGCCGGCCGGGCCGGTGGCGGCCCCGTGCGCGGGGGCGACCGGGGCCGCAGCCCCCGGCGGCGCGGCCGCTGAGCCGGACGTGACGACCGCCACGGGCGGGGAGGTCCTCGGGACCTCCCCGCCCGTTCGTTCCGGCACCGGCGCGGTCCTCCGGCCCGGGGTGGTGGTGGGTTCTCCCGCATCCGGGTGACGGGGGGAAGGCCGAGAGGTCGACATCGGACCACCGGAGTGTCGCATCGTCAGAATTCCGACATTGCGGGCATGGTGTTTCACGTGAAACGTCGCTCTCTCCTCTCGGGAATCCTCTCGCGCAGCCGGGCGGCGACTGTTGCCGCTCCGGTTTCACGTGAAACACTGAGCCCCATGCAGGACTCGGAGACCATCGACCAGATCGATGACACGCCCATCGCGCGTGCTGCCCAGGCTGCGGTCCAGGCCATCGGCCGAGCGGGCGAAGGACTTCCCCGCCCCGCTGCCACCCGGGTGATGGTGGTGGCCAACCAGAAGGGCGGGGTGGGCAAGACCACCACCACCGTCAACCTCGCCGCCTCGCTCGCCATGCACGGCCTGCGCGTCCTGGTGATCGACCTCGACCCGCAGGGCAACGCCTCGACCGCGCTCGGCATCGACCACCACGCCGAGGTGCCGTCGATCTACGACGTCCTGGTGGAGGGCAAGCCGCTGGCCGACGTGGTGCAGCCGGTGGTCGAGGTCGAGGGGCTGTTCTGCGTCCCCGCCACCATCGACCTGGCGGGCGCCGAGATCGAGCTGGTGTCGCTGGTGGCCCGGGAGAGCCGGCTGCAGCGGGCCATCGCCGCCTACGAGCAGCCGCTGGACTACATCCTGATCGACTGTCCGCCCTCGCTGGGCCTGCTGACGGTCAACGCCCTGGTCGCCGGCCAGGAGGTGCTGATCCCGATCCAGTGCGAGTACTACGCGCTGGAGGGCCTCGGCCAGCTGCTGCGCAACGTCGAGCTGGTCCGGGCGCACCTCAACCCGGTGCTGCACGTCTCCACCATCCTGCTCACCATGTACGACGCCCGGACCAGGCTGGCCGCCCAGGTGGCGGAGGAGGTCCGGACGCACTTCCACCAGGAGGTGCTGAGCACCGCGATCCCGCGTTCGGTCCGCATCTCGGAGGCGCCCAGCTACGGTCAGACGGTGCTCACCTACGACCCGGGCTCCACCGGTGCGCTCTCCTACCTGGAGGCCGCCCGGGAGCTGGCGCTGCGGGCGGTGTCCGCGGGGGCCGGCGGCTCGTTGGTGGGGCAGCAGCGGGACGGTTCGGGGCAGGGCGCCCCGGGAGCACAGCACGGTACGACGGAGGGCAATCGGTGAGTGGTCGCAGGGGTCTGGGACGAGGGCTGGGGGCGCTGATCGGCCCCGCCGCCCCGGCGGGCGGTGGAGCCGGGACCGGCGCCGCGGCGCAGCCGGCGGCGGCCCCGGTGGCCTCGCCCGGAGCGGTCTCGCCGACCGCGGTGCCGGTGCTGCCGTCCGGCCGGGGGACGCTGGCGGCCAAGGCAGCCGCGGAGAGCCTGCGGGAGCAGGCCGCCGAGGCGGAGCTCGCGCGGGTGGCCGGCGCCTACTTCGCCGAGCTGCCGCTGGACGCGATCACCCCGAACCCGCGCCAGCCGCGCGAGGTGTTCGACGAGGACAAGCTGGCCGAGCTGGTCGCCTCGATCAAGGAGGTGGGCCTGCTCCAGCCGGTGGTGGTGCGCCAGGCGGCGCCGGGACGCTTCGAGCTCATCATGGGCGAGCGGCGCTGGCGGGCCTCCCGGGAGGCCGGGCTGGAGCAGATCCCGGCGATCGTCCGGGCCACCGAGGACGACAAGCTGCTGCTGGACGCCCTGCTGGAGAACCTGCACCGGGCCGAGCTCAACCCGCTGGAGGAGGCGGCCGCCTACGACCAGCTGCTGCGGGACTTCTCCTGCACCCATGACGAGCTGGCGGACCGGATCGGGCGCTCGCGCTCGCACGTGTCCAACACCCTGCGGCTGCTGAAGCTGTCGCCGGCGGTGCAGCGGCGGGTGGCCGCAGGGGTGCTGACGGCCGGCCACGCCCGGGCCCTGCTCGGTGCTCCGGACGTCGAGCGGCAGGAGGAGCTGGCCAAGCGGATCGTCACGGAGGGGCTCTCGGTGCGGACCACCGAGGAGATCGTCGCGCTGATGGAGCGCGAGGAGAAGCCCAGGCGGCCCTCGCCCAAGGCGGGCAAGATCCTGTCGCCGGCCTTCAACGACCTGGCGAGCCGGCTCTCCGACCGCTTCGAGACCCGGGTCAAGGTCGAGGTCTCGCAGCGGGGCGGCAAGCTCGGCAAGGGCAAGGTGGTCCTGGAGTTCGGCTCGGTGGAGGACCTCAACCGGATCCTGGACAGCATGGCGCCCGGCGACGACGGGCTGCGGCTGTCGCAGGGCTGAGGCCGGTCGACCGTGCGGTGGAGACGGGTGCATGTTCCGCGTGAGCGCTGTTTCACGTGAAACATGCACCCGTCGGCGTTCGGGGGGAATGCTCGACTGTGGAGTGGACGAGGAGGTGCGGGGCATGGGACGCCGGATCGTTCCGCTGACGCTGGACAACCTCGCGGACCTGCCGTCGACCTGCCGTTCCTGCGTGTTCTGGGAGCTGGACCCGGTCAGCGGCCGGGCGGCGGTCGAGTCCGGCAAGCCCGAGCTGGAGAAGGAGGGGTGGATCTCCGCGGTGCTGCTGGAGTGGGGCTCCTGCGGCCGGGTGGTCTACGTGGACGACCGGCCGGCCGGCTTCGTGCTCTACGCCCCGCCCGCGTACGTGCCGCGGGCGCAGTCCTTCCCGACCAGTCCGGTCTCCTCGGACGCGGTCCAGCTGATGGTCAGCCGGGTGCTGCCGGGCTTCCAGCGGCAGGGGATCGGGCGGGTGCTGGTGCAGACGGTGGCCAAGGACCTCCTGGGGCGGGGGTTCCGGGCGATCGAGGCGTTCGGGTCGGTGGCCCGGCAGCCGGTCAGCTGTGTGCTGCCGGCCGAGCACCTGCTGGCGGTCGGCTTCAAGACGGTCCGTCCGCACCACCGCTACCCGCGGCTGCGGCTGGAGGCGCGGACCACCCTCTCCTGGCGGGGGGACGTCGAAGGGGCGCTGGAGCGGCTGCTGGGCGGCGGGCGGAAGGAACCGGCGCTGCGGCCGTTCTGAACGCGGCCGGCAACGCCACGAGGGCGGGACTCCCCACCGGGAGTCCCGCCCTCGTGGCGTTGCGGGGGAGCCGCCTCAGATCAGGCCGTCCAGCTCGCGCAGCAGCGCGGCCTTCGGACGGGCACCGGTGATCTGCTTCACCGGCTCGCCGTTCTTGAAGAGGATCAGGGTCGGGATGGAGATGACGTTGTACGCCGCGGCGGTCTGCTGGTTGGCGTCGACGTCGAGCTTGGCGATGGTGAGCTTGTCGCTCTCGTCGGCCGCGATCTCCTCCAGGACCGGGGCCACCTGGCGGCACGGGCCGCACCATTCGGCCCAGAAGTCGACGAGGACGGGCTTGTCGCTCTTGATGACGTCGGCATCGAACGTCGCGTCGGTCACGGTGGTGGTGGCGCCGGCCACGATCACTCCTAAGGGGTCAAGCGGGAGGGGGGCTCTGCCAGGTCTACAACACCGCGCGGGGCGGTTCTGTTTCGGCCCGGCGGGGGTGGGCGTGTTTCACGTGGAACACGCCCACCCGGACGGTGGGGTCGGTGGGGTCAGACCGCGACGGTGGCGGCCTGGGCCTCCAGGTCGGCCAGCGAGGCCAGGTAGCGCTCGGCGTCCAGGGCGGCGGAGCAGCCGGTGCCGGAGGCGGTGATGGCCTGGCGGTAGGTGTGGTCGACGACGTCGCCGGCGGCGAAGACACCCGGGATGTTGGTGCGGGTGGAGGGCGCCTCGACCTTGAGGTAGCCCTCGGCGTCGAGCTCCAGCTGGCCCTTGAAGAGCTCGGTGCGCGGGTCGTGGCCGATGGCGATGAACAGGCCGGTGACCGGGAGCTCACGGGTCTCGCCGGTGGTGGTGTCGCGCAGGGTGACGCCGGACAGCTTGGGGTCGCCGTGGATGGCCTCGACCGCGCTGTCCCACTCGAAGCTGATCTTCTCGTCGGCGAAGGCGCGCTCCTGCATCGCCTTGGAGGCGCGCAGGGTGTCCCGGCGGTGGATGACCTTGACGCTGCGGGCGAAGCGGGACAGGAAGGTCGCCTCCTCCAGGGCGGTGTCACCGCCGCCGACCACCGCGATGTCCTGGTCGCGGAAGAAGAAGCCGTCGCAGGTCGCGCACCAGGAGACGCCGCGGCCGGACAGCTTGTCCTCGTTGGGAAGGCCCAGCTTGCGGTGCTGGGAGCCGGTGGTGACGATCACGGCGCGGGCCTTGTGGACGTTGCCCTCGGAGTCGGTGACGGTCTTGACGTCGCCCGTGAGGTCGACGGCGACGATGTCGTCCGGGACCAGCTCGGCGCCGAAGCGCTCGGCCTGCGCCCGCATGTTGTCCATCAGCTCGGGGCCCATGATGCCGTCCCGGAAGCCCGGGAAGTTCTCGACCTCGGTGGTGTTCATCAGCGCACCACCGGCGGTGACGGCTCCCTCGAAGACCAGCGGCTTGAGGGAGGCACGGGCCGTGTAGAGCGCAGCCGTGTAGCCGGCCGGGCCGGAACCGATGATGATCACGTTACGGACGTCGCTCACTGCATCTCCTGGTTCGCATCGCGACCCGCGTTTGCTGCGGGGAGGGCGGTCCTGCTCCGCCGCCCGGGACAACGACTGACCAGTGTCTCGCATTCCCAGGAGGATCAGTACCAGGCGCCCGGACTCTGGGAGTGTCGCGCGGTCGGTGGCATGGATCGCACGGGAACCACCGGTCAGCCGGCCGGGATCGTGCGGTGGAGCAGGATGGCGCAGCCGGGGGAGCGGAGGTAGACGTCGAGCTGGTCGGGGCGGCCGGGCAGGGCGTAGACGAGCAGTTCGGCGGGGGCCCCGGCGTAGCTGCCGAGGTCGCCGGCCAGCGGGGCGGCGGTGCTGGGCGGCGGGCAGGCCGGGGCGGAGCGGCCGCCGGTCAGGCCCTGGCCGCCCTCGGCGGGCGGGACGGCGGTCGCCCCGGAGCCGTCCGAGGGGGCGGCGCCGTCGCCGGTGGAGGGCCCGACGGGTCGCTCGGGCCGGGTGGGGGCGGTACCGGCGAGCAGCTCCCGGACCTGGGCGGCGAGCTGCTCCTCCCGGTAGACGGTGGCGCCGGGGCCGTGGTCGGCCTTGCCGTCGGCGGTGGAGCCCTGTGAGGTTCCCGGGGCCGCGGAGGCGGCTGCGGGGGCGTTGGCGGGGGCGTCGGCGGCGACGCCGAGGCCCTGCCGCTCGGGGGCGGAGGGCCGTGCGAGGAGGACGCCGCCGAGGCCGACGGCGAGCAGCGCGGCGGCCGAGCCGAGCAGCAGGGCCCGGCGGCGGCGGGGCCGGGCGGCCCGGCCCGGTCCGGTGGCGGCGGCGGGCCGGGCCGGCGGAGCGGCCGGCGCGGGGACCGGCCGGGGGGACGGCGCGGGGACCGACGGCGCGGGGACGGACGGGGAGGGGACCGACGGGGAAGCAGCCGGAGCGGGCGCCGGGGCGTCCTCGGCCGCCGCCGCGAGGGCGGCGTCGATCCGGGCGGCGACGTCGGCCGGCATGGCCGCCGGTCCGGCCCCGGCGAGCAGCAGCCGCACCTCGGCGAGGGCGTCGGCGGTCTCCCGGCACTCGGCGCAGCCGCTCAGGTGCCGGCGCAGTGCGTCGGCCTCGTCCGTCGGCAGCAGGTCCTCGGCGAGGTCGGCCAGCTCGTCGGCTCCGGGATGCGCGCCCGCGGTGGGGTCGGGGGAGGAGAGGGGCGTCGTCATCGCGTGCTCGCGTCTCCTTCCAGAATCGGCCGGGCTGGATCCGGGGCTGTCCCTGTGACGGTACGGGGCCCCGGTGGGTTCCCCGACGGGCGGTGGGCTCCGGGGGCGGGCGGTGTTTCACGTGAAACACCGCCCGCCGCGGGGGCCTCCTCGCGCAGGTGCCGGACGAGCGGCAGCAGCCGGGCGCGGCCCCGGGCGCAGCGGCTCTTCACCGTGCCGACCGGCACCCCCAGCAGCTCGGCGGCCTCGGCGACGGGGTAGCCCTGCATGTCGACCAGGACCAGCGCCGCCCGCTGCTCGGCGGGCAGCTCGGCGAGCGCGGCGGCCAGCTCGCGGTGCACCTCGGCGCGGACCACCGGGGAGTCGGCCGGCTCGGCGGAGCCCAGCAGGGCGTCCAGCCGCTGCGGGTCCTCGTCGAGCGGTTTGGTGCGCCGGGTGGCGGTGCGCCGGGCGCGGTCCAGGCAGGCGTTGACCACGATCCGGTGCAGCCAGGTGGTGACGGCCGCGCGGCCCTGGAAGGTGTGGGCGGAGCGGAAGGCGGAGACCAGGGCGTCCTGGAGGGCGTCGGCGGCCTCCTCGCGGTCGCCGAGGGTCCGCAGGGCGACCGCCCAGAGCCGGTCGCGGTGGCGGTTCACCAGCCGGCCGAAGGCCTCCCGGTCGCCCGCGACGTGCCGGGCGAGGAGCGCCGCGTCGTCGTCGCCGCGCTGCGGTCCGTCCTCCGCCACGTCCACCCCTCGCCGTCCGCGCCCCGCCGCCGCAGCCCGCCGGTCAGCCGAAGACCTTCACGTCGGCGATGTGGCCCTGGTACTGCCCCGCGTACTGCATGCCGTCCGGATTCTTGGTCAGGCTGGTCAGCCAGATCAAGAGGTAGCGGGTGGTCACCGGGCTGTCCAGCTTGTAGGAGAGGGCCGTGCCGGACTCCTTGCCGATGACGTTGTAGTCCTTCGGCTTGGCGGCCGGAGGGTTGCCGACGCCCTTCGCGGGCATCCGCAGCTCGGCCGTGGCGGGGGTGCCGAGCTTGAGGTTGACGCTGGAGACCGACTGCACCGAGCCGAGGTCGAGCAGCAGGCCGGTGCCCTCCTTGGTCTTCGGACCGAAGGGGTCGACGTACCAGCTGGTGGTCCACTCGCTGTTCGGGTCGCCGTCGGTGGCCTTGTCCAGGGCGGACGTGCCCTCCGGTCCGCCGCCCAGCGGGTTGTAGGAGATCGCCTGCGCGACCGGGATCGCCACCGGGTCGTGGGTGGCCGCATGGGCGGTCGGGGTGGCGCTGGTGCTGCTCGGCTGGGGGGCCGCGATGGCGGTGCTCTCCGGGCGCAGGTAGTCGACCAGCTGCCAGGAGGCCGCGCCGATGGCGCCCAGGGCGACCGTCCAGGCGGTCACCTTGACCACCCGGCGCAGCCGCCGTCCGGCACGTCGCACCGGGGCCGTCACGGGGGTGGGGCCGGTGCCGGGGGCGGCGACCACCCGGGTCGGGTTGGGCGCGGTCGGCAGGGCGTGGGTGTTGTGGCGCGGCGGGTTGGTGAAGACCGGCAGCTCGGGCTCGGGCTGGCGGATGCGCGGCATCAGGGCGATCGCCCGGGCGAGTGCCTCGGGGGTGGTGATCGGCTCGGCGTGGTGCGGCGGGTGGTCGAACAGCGCCCGGGCGGCCAGTTCGGACAGGCCCTTGTGGACCCCGGCGCGGACCTGGTCGGGGGCCACCTCGCCGAGGTTCCTGGGCAGGCCCTTGAGGTCGTAGCGGTCCTCGGGGAAGGGCCAGCGGTGGGTGAGCGCGGCGAACAGCAGGGCGCCGATGGCCCGGGTGTCGGTGCGCTCGGCGTCCTCGTCGGTGCCCTCGGCGGGCAGTCCGCGCAGGGCGGCGTCCACCGCGATGCCGTTGATCCGGTACTGCCCGCTGTCGGTGCGCAGCACGCAGCGCGGGGTGAGCCGCAGATGGGCCTGGTCGCGCCGGTGGGCGGCGGCCACCGCGTCGGTGACCTGACGGACCATCTGGTACGCCTCGTGGGGCTCCATCGGGCCGTCGGCGAGCAGCTTGGCGAGGTCGGAGGCGTGCGGCAGCCACTCCCGCACGACGTAGACCAGCTCGCCCTCCTGGACGGCGTCCAGGACCTGCACGAAGCGCGGGTCGCCGAGCAGGGCGGCCGACTTGGCGGCGGCCAGCACCTTGCGGGCGCGCTGGTGGCCGGCGGCCATCAGGTGCACGCCGACGGCGCGGCGCAGCTTCTCGTCGACCGCGCGCCAGCTGCTGAAGGTCTCGCTGGAGGAGATGCACTCCTCCAGCCGGTAGCGGTGGCCGATCAGGTCGCCGCTGTGCCGCAGCGGGGCGGGCAGGGTCTGCGGCAGGGTGGCGGTGTCCCGGGGGTCGTGGGTGGGCTGCGGGTCCCGGGGCGGGCGCTTGGCGGCGGGGCGGTCGGCGGCGGGCGCCGCGGCGGCCCGGCGGGCGGCGTCGCCGGCGGCCAGTTCGGCGGCGATCTCGGAGGCGGACAGCGGGGCGGTGATCTCCGAGGTCTCCTCGCTCCCGGCCGGGGCGACGGCCTCGTCGTCGGCGTCCTCGCCGTCGTCGCCGTCCTCGGTGGTCCCGCCGTCCTCGGCGGTCTCGGCGCCCGCGCCGTCCGCGTGGTCCCGGCCGGCCCCGGCGTCGTCGGCGCCGTCCCCGTCGGGGCGGGCGTCCTTCCCGGTGGCCGCGCCGGCCCGCGCCGTGCCGTCGGCGAGTTCGTCGATCGCCGCGGCCAGCGCGGCCTCGTCCGCCGCTCCGTCAGCTGCTGACGTGTCGACGACCGCCTTGGTGCCATCAGCCACCGTGGTCCAGCCTCCCCTTGTGTCGCCCCGGGCCTGAGAGAGAGTCGTTGGAGCGCTTCGGCCGGTGGCCCCGGTGCTCCAGGACAATTGTGCCCACTGTTCTCCACCGGGTACGACCGCCGAAAGGTCCGAGCGGTTGCCTGATGGTGGAGAGATGTGGTGCAGATCGGCTTCGGGCCGCCGGGCCCCGGCCCGGGACGGGTCCGGGGAGCGCGGCGGCCCGAAGCCGGATCAGCGGCCCAGTCGGCCGCGCACCATACCCAGCATGGCGTTCAGTTCCTCGATCCGCAGCCGCTTCGCGATGAGCACGAAGACGGCCAGCTGGAGTCCGCCCGCCACCAGGACGGTCAGCACGGCCCCGGCCCAGCCGCCGACCACCCGGGTGATCGCCAGGCTGGTGCCCAGGCCCACCAGGGCGGCGGGCACGGAGGCCGTGGCGAGCCGGGAGTAGGTCCGGCCGATCCGCTTGGTGTCCAGGCCGCCGATCTTCTTCTTCAGCTTGGGCACCGCGACCGTCACTCCGACGGCGTACGCCAGACCGTAGCCGAACGCCATGCCGATGACCGTCCACTCGGCGGGCAGCAGCACCCAGCAGAGCAGCGAGAAGCCGGCCTGGCAGGCGGCCACCCAGACGGTGTTGGAGAACGGCGTGCGGGTGTCCTCGTAGGCGTAGAAGCCGCGGAGCATCACGTACTGCGCCGAGTAGGGGATCAGGCCCAGCGCGAAGGCGGAGAGCATCAGGCCCACGTTGCGGGCGTTGTCCAGGGCGAGGTCGCCGCCGCCCACCGCGTAGATGGACTGGCCGATGGCCGGGCCGAGCGCGAGGAAGAGGAACGCCGCCGGGACGACCGCGACGGCCGTGGTGCGCAGCCCGTGGGAGAGGTCGTCGCGGACCGCGCCGGCGTCCTCGTCGGCGGCCGCGCGGGAGAGCCGGGGCAGCACCGCGCTCATGATCGAGACGGTGATGACGGCCTGCGGGAGCTGCCAGATCAGCAGGGCGTTGGAGAAGGCCGCGAGGCCGACACCGCCGTGGCCGCCCGCCTCGGCGTCGCTGCCGGCGGCGGTGGCCAGCTGGGTGATGACCAGGAAGCCGGCCTGGTTGGCGAGCACGAAGAAGAACGTCCACTTGGCCAGCCGGGCCGCCTTGCCCAGGCCGTGGCCGCGCCAGTCGAAGCGCGGGCGGTAGGAGAAGCCGGCCGCCCGCAGGTACGGGATCATCGCCAGGGACTGCACGGCGAGGCCCACCAGGGTGCCGATGCCGAGCAGCCGGACGCCCTCGGGGGTGATGGTCTCCGGGGTGACGTGGGTGCCGTCGAAGCCGCCGTACACCCAGATGTAGGCGCCGAAGGTGAAGATCACCACGATGTTGTTGAGGACCGGGGTCCACATCATCGCGCCGAAGCGGCCGCGGGCGTTGAGGATCTGGCCCATCACCACGTGGATGCCCATGAAGAAGATGGTCGGCAGGCAGTACCGGGCCAGCGCCACGGTGGTGTCCGCGCGGGCCGGGGTCTCCATCATCTTGTGGGCGATCAGCTGGACGAGCAGCGGTGCCCCGAGCACGGCCAGGAAGACCACGCCGGCCAGACCGACCATCACCAGGGTGAGCAGCCGGTTGGCGTAGGCGGTGCCGCCGTCCGCGTCGTTCTTCATGCTGCGGACCAGCTGCGGCACGAAGACGGCGTTCAGGGCGCCGCCGCCGATCAGGATGTAGAGCAGGGTCGGCAGGGTGTTGGCCGCGTTGTAGGAGTCACCCATCACGGCGATGCCGATCGCGCCGGCGATCACCATGGTGCGCAGGAAGCCGGTGCCCCGGGAGACCAGGGTGCCGGCCGCCATGATCGCACTGGAGTTCAGCAGCGAGGCGACCTTGCCGCCGCCGGACGTCCTGCCGCCGTCCTCCGGCGGGGCCGCGGGGGCGGTGCGCTCCTCGGCCGTGAGGTCGGCGAGCGGCTCCACCGCGGGCGGCAGCTGCACCGCGGCCACCTGGAGGGTGGCCTCGTCCTCGGCGAGCGGCGGGTCGAACTCGATCGGCGGGACGAAGGGACGGTGCCCCTCCGGGCCGTGGCCGCCGGGGTGTCCGCCGGGGCCGGGTGCGTACGGGGCCTGCGGCCCGTGCTGCCCCGGGTACGCGCCGGCCGGGGGGAACGGCGCGGGCGGGGCGGGCGGGAACGGTGCGGCCGCCGGCTGCGGCGCGGGGGGCTGCTGGACGGGGGGCTGCTGGGCCGGCGGGCGGGGCGCCTCGGCGGTCACCTGCTGGCCGCCGAACAGGGCGTCCACCCCGACGTACTCGGTGGACTCGGAGTCCCAGGCGGAGTGCGCCGGGCCGGGCTGCCACGGCTGCTGCTGGCCGCCCCAGCCCGGGGCCGGGGCGGGCCGGCCCCCCGGAGCGGGCGGACCGGCCGGGGCGGCGGCCTGCGGCGGCAGCTCCTCGTGCCGGAGGTCCCGCGCCGGGGTGTCCCAGCCGGGCTGCACCGGCGGCACCGGCGGCGAGAACGGCGTCGGCGGCACCGGCGCCGGGTAGTCGCCGCCCTGCGGCGGCAGCTGCGGAGGCACGTCGTACGCGGCCGCCGGCTGCTGCGGCGCGGCCGGCCGGCCGGCCAGCAGGCCGTACGGGTCCTGCTCGCCCGGACCGCCCTGGTACGCGTCGGCCGCGTACGGGTCCTGGGCGTAGGTGTCGGCCACGTACCAGTCGCCGGACGGCGACTCGGCACCCGGACGGACCTCTCCGCGGCCCGGAGGCCGCTCCTCGCTGCGCCCGGTCATGTCACCTCTTCGCTGTCGTGGGGGAGGCCGCCACGGGATCGGGCGGTGTCGGCGGTGTCAAGGACCAACCTTCTCATCACTGGTGGCCCGATCCCGGCCATCCGCGCTGCTGTCGTGCGGTGTCCCCGTGGCACCGCCGGCGCCGTCCCGGTCGCCCGGTCCGTCCTCGGGACCCTCCCGCGGACCGTCGGCCCGGTCGCCCGCCGGGTCGTCCGCGGGGCCGTCCGCCGGGGCGAGCGGCGCGTCGCCCTCGTCGTCGTGCACCACCCGCCGCTTGCGCTGGCGCAGGAAGCGCAGGGCCGCGAGCAGCAGCAGCACCAGGCCGCCGCCGAAGACGTACAGCACGCCGTTGGTGACCGAGGTGACCTCGACCCTGAAGACCACCGGCGCACCGTACGGCTTCGGGTCGGGCCCGGTGGTGTACAGCTGGGCGGTCATGAAGACCGTCCCGTTGTTCTTCGCCTCGGCCGGGAAGCGCAGGGTGACGCTCTGCGAGGCGGGCAGCACCAGCTCCTCCGCCGGCAGCTCGACCCGCAGCCGGTTGGGCTGGCTCGGGCTCAGCACCAGTTTGAGGTTGGTGACCGTCTGGGTCAGGTCGTTGCGCACGCTGACCTGGAGCACCCCGGTGTCACCGGCGAAGGTGATGACCCGCTTCGGCGGCACCTTCACCGCCCTGGTGAGCTCGTTGAGGTAGCTCTGCACGCCCTCGCGGTAGACGCCGCCCTCCGGGGCCCGGGTGCGCCACTCGGTGGACAGCGAGCGGACCATGGCCGCGCTGAACGGCCCGCGCACCCGCTGCGGCAGGGTCAGCACCTGCATCAGGGTGTCCAGGTCGGCCTGGATCCGGGTGGTGGCGGTCAGGTCGGCGGCGGGCAGCTCCGAGTCGCGGACCCGGGCCGGGTAGTCGGTGGGCGCCGGGACGGCCGTGTTGGCCTTGGGATCGGGCGCGGCCTGGGCGAGCACGTCCAGCTTGACCGGCTCCACCCACTTGCCGTCCTGGGCCGCCTGGAGCGCGCCGGCCAGCACCTTGGCGGTGGCGGCGGTGAGGTCGCGCGGCGGCATGACCAGCAGGCCGCGCGGGTTCTGCGGCTCCTGCCGGGAGATCACGAAGGTCTCGGCGAGGAAGCGCTGCACCGCCAGGGTCTGGTCCTGCGGGGTCGCCAGGTCCCCCTCGAACAGCGAGGAGACCACCTGGTCGGCGACCACCGCGGTCTGGCCGTTGCCGATCGGCCGGGCGGCCGAGGGGGTGTACTTCAGCGCGTCCGACTCGGGCATGCTGCCACCGTCGACCAGCACCAGGCCGGCGCCGGCCCGCTGGGCGACCGAGGCGATCCGCTGGTCCAGGTAGCCCCGGTAGGGCCAGGCGACGTCCGAGCGGGTGTCCACCGAGAGCCGGCCCTCGACGGTCAGCCGGCCGGCGGTGGCCGCCTTGCCGAGCGCCGCGTCGATGCCCTCCAGCTCGGGGGCGTTGTGCGCGATCGAGGCGAGGTCCGGGTCGGCGTAGGGCAGCGCCACCACCTGGCTGCCCGGCTTGGCGACCGCGGCCCGCAGCTTCTCCAGCCAGGCCGTGGCGGCGGCCGTGCCGGTGCCGCGGACGGTGTTCTCCTCCTTGGCCGCGTTGCCCGCGGTGCCGGGCTTCTGCACCCGGTAGTCCCTGGTCATCGCGAACGCGGTGTCCAGCAGGTCCGGGTCGACCACCCAGGTCAGCCCGGTCAGCGAGGAGCCCGTCTCGACCAGCGCGTACAGCCGCCCGCCGGGCGCGAACTCGGCGGCCAGGCTGTCGTCGCGCAGCACCGGGACGGTCTGGTCGTTGTCGGAGAGGGTCTGCGCGGCGAGCACGGGGGCGTGCACCAGCGGCCACAGGGTGGTGACCTTGGACGGCTGCGCCTCGGTCGGGGTCGGGTTGTACGGCAGGAAGGTGCGGGCGATGCCCAGCGGGCGGTCACGGGCGTTGTCGACCGTCGACCCCCAGACGTCCACCGCCAGCTCGTACACGCCCTCGGTGGTGAGCTGCAGGTCGGCGACGGCGACGCTCAGCGTGTACGGCTGGCTCTGGCCGGGGCCGAGCTCGTTCAGCGCGTACTGCGGACTGTCCAGCGAGATGCCGTCCGACCCCTGCGGGGTGGTCCGGGTAAGCACCCCGGCGACCTCGCTGCGGGTGGTGAGCGGCTTGCCCGCCCAGGGCTTGCGGACCGTCGCGTGCGCGGACTTGAGGACGGACTTCCCGCCGTTGGTGACGTGCCCGGAGACGGTCACGGTGCCGTTCGGCACGGCCACCGGCTTGTTCACCGACTCGATCGTCAGCGTCACCGGGTACTCGGCGGTGACCGTCGCGTCGGCGGCCGGGCGCGCCTCGCCGGTCCCGGCCGCGGGGGCCGCGGCCGCCGGGAGGCCGGGCAGGGCCGAGGCGAGCACCAGTGCCGCGCCGAGCGCGCCGGCCAGCCGCCGGGCGGTTCGTCGCAGGACCCGGCCGGGGCGACCGTCCGCCTGCTGTCCGGGGTGCCGTGCCGGCTCACTCACGCGGTTCGCCCTCACTCACGGGTTCGCCCTCGCCGTTCTCGATCGCTGCTGCTGGTGCCGTGCTGCTGCGGATGTTCCGCCGGCCGTGGGGGGTGCCGTGAGGATCAGCCGTGGAAGAACATGGGGCCGCCCGTCGCCAGGGCGGCCATGACGGCGCCCGGCACCGCGACCCGCCGTCGGTGTCCCGGAGTCGTCCCACCGGCATGGTAACGATGTGGCGAGGGCCTCGGTGTTGCGGGCCGGGGGGTGAGCGGGTGGAAACGCGCGGGCGGCGGGGCCGCCGGGCCACGTACCCTTGTGAGCCGTGTCCACTGCCAATGAGCCCACCGCCCACCCGACCGGCGCCCATCATTCCAGTTCCGCCGTCCAGGCCGCCCCCGGCCTGAGCGAGGCCCAGACCCGGGGCCTGCAGGAACTGCTGCGGGTGTCCCCGGTCGCCGACGAGATCGCCCGCCGCTTCCAGGCGGCCGGTCACCGGCTCGCGCTGGTCGGCGGCTCGGTACGGGACGCCCTGCTGGGCCGGCTCGGCAACGACCTGGACTTCACCACCGACGCCCGTCCGGAGCAGGTGCTCAAGCTCGTGCGCGGATGGGCCGACGCGGTCTGGGACGTCGGCATCGCCTTCGGCACGGTCGGCGCGCGCAAGGACACCCCGCAGGGCTCCTTCCTGATCGAGATCACCACCTACCGCTCCGAGGCGTACGACCGCACCTCCCGCAAGCCCGAGGTGACCTACGGCGACACCATCGAGGAGGACCTGGTCCGCCGCGACTTCACGGTCAACGCGATGGCCGTCGACCTGCCGGGCCGCGGCTTCGTCGACCCGCACCAGGGCCTGGAGGACCTCGAAGCCCGGGTGCTGCGCACCCCCGCCACGCCCGAGGAGTCCTTCTCCGACGACCCGCTGCGGATGATGCGGGCCGCCCGGTTCGCCGCCCAGCTGGACTTCGAGCCGGCCCCCGAGGTGGTCGCGGCGATGACCGCGATGGCCGACCGGATCGCCATCGTCTCCGCCGAGCGGGTCCAGGCCGAGCTCAACAAGCTGCTGGTGGCCGAGCACCCGGTGAAGGGCCTGCGGCTGCTGGTCGACACCGGACTGGCCGACCACGTGCTGCCCGAGCTGCCCGCGCTGCGCCTGGAGCGCGACGAGCACCACCGGCACAAGGACGTCTACGAGCACTCGCTGACCGTCCTGGAGCAGGCCGTCGACCTGGAGCGGGACGGCCCGGACCTCACCCTGCGGCTGGCCGCGCTGCTGCACGACATCGGCAAGCCGCGCACCCGCCGCTTCGAGCCGGACGGCCGGGTCTCCTTCCACCACCACGAGGTGGTCGGCGCCAAGATGACCCGCAAGCGGATGCGCGAGCTGAAGTACTCCAAGGAGCTCACCGAGGACGTCTCGCGGCTCGTCGAGCTGCACCTGCGCTTCCACGGCTACGGCGGCGGCGAGTGGACCGACTCGGCGGTGCGCCGCTACGTCACCGACGCCGGCCCGCTGCTGGAGCGGCTGCACAAGCTGACCCGTTCGGACTGCACCACCCGCAACAAGAAGAAGGCGGCCGCGCTCTCCCGCACCTACGACGGTCTGGAGGAGCGGATCGGCGAGCTCAAGGCGCAGGAGGAGCTGGACGCCATCCGTCCGGCGCTGGACGGCAACCAGATCATGGAGCTGCTCGGCCTCAAGCCCGGCCCGATGGTCGGCAAGGCGTACAAGCACATGCTGGAACTGCGGCTGGAGCAGGGCCCGCTGGAGCACGACGCCGCGGTGGCCGCGCTGCGCTCCTGGTGGGACGCCCAGCAGTAGGACGCGCGGCGGGCGGGGCGGTCCCGGGTGCTCCCCGGGACCGCCCCGCCCCGCCCCGCCCTGCCCCGTGCGCCGGGCTCAGATCTTCTTCAGGCAGAGGACGAAGCTGAGCGCCTCGGTGCTGGAGTCCCGGGTGTAGGTGCTCTCGGTGCCCGCCACGTTCTCGCAGGCCTTGTCGTCGTCGCTGGTCGCGTAGACCTTCTTGAGCACCTTGTACTGGGCCCGCGGGTCGGTGCAGGGCAGCATGGTGATCCGCGGGTGGGCGTCGTGGGTGGCGGTGGTGCCGTTCTCGTTGCGCAGGCAGTCGCCCGCCTTGGCGTAGTCGATGTCGCCGGGCACCGTGGGGGTGGCGGACGGCGTCGGCAGGGTGATCGTCGGGGCCGGCGCCGGCGCCGGGGGCAGCGAGAAGCTCGGCGAGTACGTCGGCACCGGGATGGTCACCGTGGTCGGCGTGGGCAGCACCAGCGGCCGGTACGGGTCGTCGTGCTGCCGGGCGCCGAGGAAGGCGCCGGTGGCGATCAGGACGATCGTCGAGCCGATCCCGAGCACCGGCAGCAGCAGCATGAAGATGTGCGGGCGCTTGGTGAGCGGCACGCCCGGGTCGAGCTGCGGTCCGTGGGTGCCGGGCGCCGGCGGCGGCAGGTCCTTGATCCGGTTGTGGGCGGCGAGGTTCCGCAGCAGGGTGACCACGGTGAAGATCCCGGACAGGTAGCCCCACCAGCCCTGGACCAGGGTGCGGGCCGACATGTCGCGGACCACGGCGGTGCCGCAGGTGCGGCAGAACGGTCCCGGCTGCTTCAGGAACCGCATGATGATGATGATGCCCTGGTGGCCCCGGACGGTCGTGTCGACGGCCGGGAAGCCGCCGCAGAACCGGCAGACCGGTCCGCCCGGGTGGGCGTAGCCGGCCGGCGCCGGGTAGCCCCCGGCCTGCGGCGGGTAGGCGTAGCCCCCGGGCGGGGCCTGGGCGGGCACGCCGTACCCGGGCGGCGCGGCCGGCGGCGGGGCGGCCGGGTAGCCGTAGCCGGCCGGCGGCGGCGGGGCCGGCGCGCCGTACGGGGTGCCGGTGGCGTACGGGTTGGCGCCGTCGGCGGGCGGCGTCGAGCCGTACGGCATCTGGGGCGGCGGAACGGACAAGGGAATCCCCCGGAAACAGGTCGGGTGGCGGTCGGTCAGGACTTCTTGACCGGCGGGACGCCGGTGAGCGGGCCGAGGCAGAGCACGTACCGCTTCTTGTTCCAGCGGCGGCCGCTCTTGCCCGAGACGGTGCTGGTGGTGCCCGCGGTGCTCCGGCACCGGGTGGTGTCGGTGGTGGAGTCGAAGGTGGCGAGCACCTTGTAGTTCGCCTTGCTGTCGGTGCACTTGACCACCGAGACGTCGCGCGAGCCGGAGGCCTTGACGCAGTCGCCGGCCTTGGCGCTGCTGACGCTCGGACCGCTGACGAAGTAGCCGGTGATCAGGGCGATCACGCCCAGGACCAGACCGGCCGCCTTCAACCGGGCCTTGCCGCGGCCCTTCGCGGCCGGTGCGCCGTCCGGCGGCGGGGCCGGCGGGTAGCCGTGCGGCGAGGGCCGGCCGTAGGGGGCCTGGGGATGCGGCTGCGGCGGGTACGGCTGGTGCGGGTACGGAGGAGCCGCCTGCGGCGCGGCCTGGGCGGCCGGGTGGCCGTACCCGGCGGGCGCGGGCTGGGGCGCTCCGTACGGCTGGGGTGCGCCGTACGGCGGCGGCGCTCCGTACGGCTGCGGTGGCCCGTAGGCCTGGGGTGCGGGGCCGTACGCCGGTGGTGGTCCGTACGGACTTGGCGGTGTGCTCATCAGATTGTCCCCCGAGACAGACTGCTGTCGCTGCGACAGATCTGACGTACCTTAGCGACTCGCGCCGACGTCCCCGGGGATCGGGCCGGTCCGGCGGGCGGCGCGCAGGTAGAGCACGGCCGAGGCCGCGTACACCGCCGCCACGCCCAGGACGACCGTCACCGAGCGGCCGGAGAGCGGCAGCACCAGGGCGGTCACCAGGGCGGCGGCCACGAAGGCGACGTTGAAGAGCACGTCGTAGATGGCGAAGACCCGGCCGCGGTAGTCGTCCTCGACCGATTCCTGCACCACGGTGTCGGCGCAGATCTTGGTGCCCTGGGTGACCACGCCGAGCAGCAGCGCCGCGATCAGCGAGGGCACCAGGCGGAAGTGCAGCCCCAGCGCGGGCACGAAGAGCACCGGCGCGGCCAGGCAGAGCGTCATCCAGCCGGCCAGCCCGAGCCGTCGGCTGCACCAGGGGCTGATCACGGCGGCGATGAAGAACCCGGCGGCGGAGAGGCCGACCGCCTGCCCCAGGGTGGCGAGGCCGGCCGCGCTGTCGGCGGGGTCGTTGAAGGTGTACCGGGCGAGCATCACCACGACCACGATCAGCACGCCGTAGCAGAACCGGGCCGCGGTCACGGCGGCCAGCGCGTGGGCCGCCGGGCGACGGTCGCGCACCAGGTGGGTGACGGCGGCGTGCAGTTCGCGGGCGGCCTGGGCCAGCGCCTGCCCGAGCGCCGGGCGGCCCGGGTGGTGCTCGGGGCCGAGCAGGTCACGGTCCATCCGCAGCGCCGCCAGCGCGGCGGAGAGGTAGAGGAACGCGGCGATCGAGACCAGGGCGGCGTCGGCCCTGGGCCCGGGCGGCATCAGCTGGTGCAGCAGGAAGCCCAGCCCGCCGCCGCAGGCGGCGGCGACGGTGCCCAGGGTGGGGGAGAGGGCGTTGGCGGTGACCAGCTGCTCGCCGCGGACCACCCGGGGCAGGGCCGCCGACAGTCCGGCCAGGATGAACCGGTTGAGCGCGGTGACCAGCAGCGCGGAGGCGAAGAACATCCAGGTCGGCGCCTGGGCCACGAGGAGCCCGCCGGTCACCAGGCCGAGTCCGAAGCGGCCCAGGTTGCCCAGGTAGAGCACCTGACGGCGGCGCCAGCGGTCCAGCAGGACACCGGCGAAGGGGCCGATCACCGAGAACGGCAGCAGCATCACGGCCAGCACCGAGGCGATGTCGGCGGGCGAGGACTGCTTCTCGGGGGAGAAGACGACGTAGGCGGCGAGGGAGACCTGGAAGACGCCGTCGGAGAGCTGGGACAGCACCCGGGCGGTCAGCAGCCGGCGGAAGTCGCGGCCGCGGAGCAGGTCGAGGAGCGTGGCGCGGTGCGCGGCCCGGTGGGTACTGCCGTTCTCGGTGATCGCCACCTGCCCAGAGTGCCATGGAAGGGGCTGGTGTTTCACGTGAAACATCCACCGGGAAGAGGTGAACGGGCCCACGGTCGATGACCGTGGGCCCGTCCGGTGCCCGGGCGGACCGGACTCAGTGCCCCGGGGTGCCCGGGCTCAGCGTCCGCTCCGGCGCTCGGTTCAGCGCTCGGTTCAGCGCTCGACCTCGCCGCGGATGAACTTCTCGACGTTCTCGCGGGCCTCGTCGTCGAAGTACTGGACCGGCGGGGACTTCATGAAGTACGAGGAGGCGGAGAGGATCGGGCCGCCGATGCCGCGGTCCTTGGCGATCTTCGCGGCGCGCACGGCGTCGATGATGACACCGGCGGAGTTCGGGGAGTCCCAGACCTCCAGCTTGTACTCCAGGTTCAGCGGGACGTCGCCGAACGCGCGGCCCTCCAGGCGGACGTAGGCCCACTTGCGGTCGTCCAGCCAGGCCACGTAGTCCGAGGGACCGATGTGGACGTTGTTGGAGCCCAGCTCGCGGTCACGGATCTGCGAGGTGACGGCCTGGGTCTTGGAGATCTTCTTGGACTCCAGGCGCTCGCGCTCCAGCATGTTCTTGAAGTCCATGTTGCCGCCGACGTTCAGCTGCATGGTGCGCTCAAGGATGACACCGCGGTCCTCGAACAGCTTGGCCATCACGCGGTGCGTGATGGTGGCGCCGACCTGGGACTTGATGTCGTCACCGACGATCGGCACACCGGCCTCGGTGAACTTGTCCGCCCACTCCTTGGTGCCGGCGATGAACACCGGGAGGGCGTTCACGAAGGCGACCTTGGCGTCGATGGCGCACTGGGCGTAGAACTTGGCGGCCTGCTCGGAGCCGACCGGCAGGTAGCAGACCAGGACGTCGACCTGGGCGTCCTTCAGGGCCTGGACGACGTCGACCGGGGCCTCGTCGGACTCCGCGATGGTCTCGCGGTAGTACTTGCCCAGACCGTCGAGGGTGTGGCCGCGCTGGACGGTGATGCCGGTCGGCGGCACGTCGCAGATCTTGATGGTGTTGTTCTCGGACGCCGTGATGGCGTGCGCGAGGTCCTGGCCGACCTTCTTGGCGTCGACGTCGAAGGCGGCGACGAACTCCACGTCACGGACGTGGTAGTCACCGAACTGGACGTGCATCAGCCCGGGGACCTTGCCGGCCGGGTCGGCGTCCTTGTAGTACTCGACACCCTGCACCAGCGACGTGGCGCAGTTGCCCACACCCACGATGGCTACGCGAACCGAACCCATTCCGGTTGCTCCCTGTGATCTCATGAGCGCCGCCGGGGGTCGGCGGGACTCGTCCTGCTTCTTCGATGACTGCTGACGGGCGCGTGACGCGCCCACTCCTGCCGCGCGGCACAGGGCTGACGCGGTGTCAGCGCTCCTGGGAGGAGCGCCCCGGGCGGTCGTACGGTGGCTCGGGCGGGTCCGCGGACCCGCCCTCCTGGCCTCGGCCGTCCGAAGTCTTGGGTACTGCGGGGCCGGTCGCGCCGGCCGCCGGGCCGGTCCGGCCGGTGCGGTTGGCGCGTTCGGTCTCGATCAGCTCGTTGAGCCAGCGGACCTCGCGCTCCACCGACTCCAGTCCGTGCCGCTGAAGTTCGACGGTGTAGTCGTCGAACCGCTCGCGGGCCCGGGCGAGCGAGTTGCGCATCCGCTCCAGGCGCTCCTCCAGCCGGCTGCGGCGGCCCTCCAGCACGCGCATCCGCACGGCCCGGTCGGTCTGGCCGAAGAAGGCGAAGTGCACGCCGAAGTGCTCGTCCTCCCAGGCGTCCGGGCCGGAGTCGGCGAGCAGTTCCTCGAACCGCTGCTTCCCCTCGGCGGAGAGCCGGTAGACGATCTTGGACCGCTTGCCGTTGAGCGCGGTGGCCGGGACGTACTCGGCCTCCGGGTTGTCCTCGACCAGGAAGCCCTGGGCCACCAGGTTCTTCAGACAGGGGTAGAGCGTCCCGTAGGAGAACGCGCGGAACGAGCCGAGCAGGACGTTGAGCCGCTTGCGCAGCTCGTACCCGTGCATCGGGGCGTCGTGGAGCAGTCCGAGAACGGCGAACTCCAGCACTCCTGAGCGCCTGCCCACTGCCGTCGTCCTCCCTTCCCCGGTCGGTCCGCGACCCGCCTCGTCCGGCGGTATGCCGTTCCGATGTATCGGCTCGATATATCGAGAACACTAAGCCTGGGTCCCCGAACCGGCAAGAGGGGCGCGCGTGAATGTGATCACAAGGCGACGCGCGGGTGTGCTTGGCAACGGGCGTGTAATGATCTGCTGCCGTTTTGCGGTGATTGGCAGTTGATGCCCGATTGGTTCGGTTTCCGGGCTGCGTACGCTGTCGCGTGTGCACGAGGACCACCTCCGGGGTTAGGTCGGTTGCGGGCATCGGACGTGGACCCTGCCTTCAGGCTCGACCGGCCTGGCGAGGAGTAGCTGGAACATGAGCGAACGACGGCGCAGGTCGCCAGGTGGCGACGGTCGTCCCCCGGGCGGAGACAACGGGCGTCCGGAGGGCGCCGGGCGTGACGAACTCGGCTCGGAGGGCCTCCGCCGGCGCAGACCCCAGGGCGGTCGGGACACCGCGCAGCAGCCCCGGATGACCCGCGCCGAGATGCGCAAGGCGGCCCAGAAGGGCGGCCGGCGCGGCGGCGCCGCGGCCGGCGGTGCGGCGGCGGCCGGTCCCGGCAAGAAGCGGTTCATCGACTACCCGCGCTTCGGCAAGCAGGGCGTCCGCCGCTGGCTGCCGTCCTGGCGGCAGTGGCTGAGCGCCGTCCTGCTCGTCGTCGCGGCCTGCGTCGGCGGGATCTTCTTCGTCTACCAGACGACCGAGATCCCCAAGCTCAACGCCATGGTGGACGACCAGAACAACATCTACTTCTGGGCCGACGGCACCGAGATGGTCCGCAAGGGCGAGACCAACCGGCAGATCGTCGAGCTCGCCGACATCTCGCCCAACCTGCAGAACGCGGTCATCTCGGCGGAGAACGCGACCTTCCGCACCGACAGCGGCATCGACCCCAAGGGCATGATGCGCGCGGTCGTCAACATGGCCAAGGGCGGCGAGACCCAGGGCGCCTCGACGATCACCCAGCAGTACGTGAAGAACGCCTACCTGACGCAGGAGCAGACGCTCTCCCGCAAGGTGAAGGAGTTCTTCATCACCCTGAAGGTCAACCAGGAGTTCAAGAAGGACGAGATCCTCAAGGGCTACCTGAACACCAGCTGGTTCGGCCGCGGCGCGACCGGCGCCCAGGCCGCCGCCCAGGCGTACTACGGCGTCAACGCCAAGGACCTCGATCTGTGCCAGAGCGCCATGCTGGCCGGCCTGCTCAAGGGCGCGTCGTACTACGACCCGACGATCAAGGCCAACCAGGCCCGCGCCGAGGAGCGCTGGGCGTGGATCCTCGACCGGATGGTGGAGACCAAGAACACCACCCCCGAGGAACGGGCGAAGTGCACCACCTTCCCCCAGCCGATCAAGCAGGTCCCGCCGGCCAACATGAACGGCCAGATCAGCTACCTGGTCGAGACCGCCAACAAGTACGTCATGGCCAAGGACCCGACGATCGACCAGCGGGCGATCGACAAGGGCGGCTTCAAGATCTACACGACCTTCCAGAAGGACAAGGTCGACGCCCTGAAGAAGGCCGTGGACGACGTCCGGACCGAGACCCTCAACCCGCAGAAGCGCCCGGACAACGACAACTTCGTCCAGTTCGGCGCGGCCAGCGTGGTGCCCAACGACGGGGCGATCGTCGCCATCTACGGCGGTGACGGCGTGGAGAACGGCCACCACGACAACAACGCCGACGCCCAGGGCGTCCAGGTCGGCTCGACCTTCAAGCCCTTCGTGCTGGCCACCGCCATGCAGACCGGCGTGCAGACCGCGACCGACGACAAGGGCAAGCCGAAGCGGATCAACGCCGACAGCCGCTACCTCTCCGACGACATGTCGGAGATCCGCAAGCCGGACGGCTCGCTGGTGATGGGGGACGACGGCAAGCCCTACCGGCAGAAGAACGAGGAGAAGGGCCGGCGCGGCTACGTCTCGCTGCGGATGGCCATGCAGTACTCCTACAACGTGCCCTTCGTCCAGCTGAACCAGGACGTCGGCGGCCAGAACGTCATGCAGATCGCCGAGGCGATGGGCATCCGCAAGGAGAGCATCGAGAAGGAGTCGAAGACCGCGACCTTCCCGCTCGGCGTCTCCACCATCAGCCCGATCCGGATGGCCGACGCCTACGCGACCTTCGCCGCCAGCGGCAAGCAGGCCGAGCCGTACTCGGTCACCAAGGTGCTGATGGACGGCAAGGAGCGGCCCGGCTTCGGCAAGCACGAGACCAAGCAGGCGCTGGAGCCCGCCGTCGCCGACAACGTCACCGACGTGCTGGTGAACGTGGCGAAGAACGGTACCGGCAAGAAGACCAACACCCTGGGCCGCCCGGTGGCCGGCAAGACCGGTACCACCGACGAGAACAAGTCGGCCTGGTGGGTCGGCTACACCCCGCAGCTGTCCACCAGCGTGGCGATGTGGCGCGAGGACTCCGCCCACCCCGGGCGGCTCTCGCTGAACGGCACCGGCGGCAAGGACTCGGTCCACGGTGGTGACGTCCCGGCGGACGTCTTCACCCGGTACATGAAGGCCGCGCTGGCCAACGAGAAGAAGATGGACTTCCCGACCCCGCAGCCGGTCGGCTCCCAGGTCGACTCCTCGGGCGCGCCCAGCACGGCGAGCGCCGTGCCGACGCCGACCGCGACCGAGACCGCGCCCACCGCCCCGGCGGACCCGAACGCCGGGCAGCCGACCGAGCCCGTGGCCACCCAGCCGGCCTGCGTCCCCGGCGTCGACTGCCCGGGCACCGTGCCCACCCAGCCGGTCCCGACCAAGACCAACCCGAACCCCGGCGGCGGTGGCGGCACCGGTGGAGGCACCGGCGGCGGTGACCCCGGCGGCGGCACCGGCGGCGGCGGGACCACCGGCGGCTCCGGCGGCGGGACCAACGGCGGCGGCAGCGGTGGCGGCGGGACCAGCCCGTCACCCAGCTGCCTGCTCCCGATCGGCTGCGCCACGCAGACCCCGCCGCCGGCGACCACCGAACCGGGTGGCGGAGCCGGCGGCGGGACCGGCGGCCCGACCACCAGACCGCCGAAGCCCAGCACCTCGCCCTCGGCGACGACCGGCGGCAACGGGGTGGCGGCTCCCTAGGAACGGGTGACCGGAACGGCGGTGGGAGGCTCCACGGGGCCTCCCGCCGCCGTTTCGCCGTATTCGGAGCGATTCGTGCCGGTACCCCGGCGGCGGGCGGCCGGGCGGGTGCCGCCGGGCCGGGGAAAAGGGGCAGGGGCCTCCTCGTACGGACGGCCGGGGTGCGGCAGGATGTCCGCCATGACGTCCAGCGTTCGTGACGAAGAGGCCCCGCCCGCACCGGCGTCCGGCCCGCAGGCCAACACCGTGGTGGTGCCGGCGGACGAGGATCCGGTCGCGGCGGCGGGCAGCGAGGTGATCGGCGGCCCGCCCGGACGGCGCGCGCTGCTCGGCGTCTCCTGGTGGATCCCGGCGCGCTTCCTGGCGCTGGTGGTGATCGTGGTCTCGGTGCTGGGCATGGCGCAGAAGCTGCCCTGCTACGACGCCGCCTGGTTCCAGCCCGGTTCGCCGCAGTACGTGCACGCCTGCTACAGCGACATCCCGCACCTGTTCTCCGGGCGCGGCTTCGCGGCCGGCCTGCACCCGTACGTGGACCGGATCCCGGGCACCACCGGTGACCTCCAGTTCCTGGAGTACCCGGTGCTGACCGGACTGTTCATGCAGATCGCGGCCTGGCTGACGCCCGGCGGCGGCGCCCTGCAGGACCAGGAGCGCTGGTTCTGGACGATCAACGCCGGCCTGCTGATGGCCTGCGCGGTGGTCGCCGTGGTCGCGCTCTCCCGCACCCACCGGCGCCGCCCCTGGGACGCGCTGATGTTCGCCCTGGCGCCGACCCTGCTGCTCAACGCCACCGTCAACTGGGACCTGCTGGCCGTCGCGCTGGCCGCCGTCGCGCTGGCCTGGTGGTCCGGCTCGCGGCCGGCCTGGGCCGGGGTGTTCATCGGCCTGGCCACCGCCGCCAAGCTCTACCCGGTGCTGCTGCTCGGGCCGCTGCTGGTGCTCTGCTGGCGGGCCGGCCGGAAGCGGGACCTGCGGGCGCTGCTCGGCGGGGCCGTCGGCGCCTGGCTGCTGGTCAACCTGCCGATCATGATCGCCAACTGGCAGGGCTGGTCGACCTTCTACGTCTTCAGCAAGCACCGCACCGAGGACTACGGCTCGCTCTGGCTGATCCTCATGCAGAGCCGGGGCGTGGGGCTGGCGAACCTCGACACCTTCATCGCCGTCCTGATGCTGCTGAGCTGCGCGGGGATAGCGTGGCTCGGCCTCGCGGCGCCCCGCCGGCCGCGGGTGGCCCAGCTGGCCTTCCTGGTGGTGGCCGCGTTCGTGGTGTTCAACAAGGTGTACTCGCCGCAGTACGTGCTCTGGCTGCTGCCGCTCGCGGTGCTGGCCCGGCCGCGCTGGCGGGACTTCCTGGTCTGGCAGGCCTGCGAGGTGCTCTACACCCTGGGCATCTGGTCCCACCTGGGCTTCGTCACCGGGCCCAAGCAGCACGGCATCGGCGAGTCCTGGTACCACTTCGCGATCGTGCTGCACCTGCTCGGCACGCTCTACCTGGTCGGCATGGTGGTCCGGGACATCCTGCTGCCGGACCGCGACCCGGTGCGCTGGGACGGCAGCGACGACCCGTCCGGCGGGGTGCTCGACGGCGCCCCGGACGTCTTCGTGCTCGGCGCCGCCCGCCGGCTGCGCGAGGAGGAGAGCTACGCCGGGTTCGCGCCGGCCGGCCCCGAGGCGTGGCTCGACGAGCCGCCCGCCGTGGTACCGGCCGGCGCGGAACCGCTGGTCGTGGACGCGGCCGCCGTGAAGCCGGCGGGCGGGGACGCGGCCCCGGTGGAGCCGGCCGCCGCGGAACCGCCGGTGAAGGACTGACCGGCGCGACCGCCGGGACTCAGCGGTCCACCACGCGGTCGAAGTGCGTGGTGGTGTGCCGCACCTGCAGGCCGAGCTCGTCGCCGACCGCCGGCGGCTCGGCCTCGCCGTCCAGCAGCAGCAGCGAGACCTGCATGTGCGGCGGCTCGGCGAACCAGAGTTGCTTGCCGGCCCAGTGGTACGGCGACTTGGTCTTGTTGACGGTCGCCAGTCCGGCCCGGGCGATGCCCTTGGCGCGCGAGGACATGCCCTGCACGTACTTGGGCGCCTCCAGCCCGATGCCGTGCGCGGTGCCGCCGGCGACCACCAGCAGGTGGCCGTCGGACGGCGCCGGGTGCTGGCGGTAGCCGTAGCGGTCGCCCTTGCGCACCGGGGTGACGTCCAGCACCGTCGCCCGGACCTCCAGCGCCCCGTGGTCGCCCAGCCAGAGCCGGGTGCCGATCCGGGCCCGGAAGACGGTGTCGGGGAAGCGCTGGGCCAGCTGCTCCATGCCCGCCGCGCCGAGGTGGCTGACGAACACGGTGTGCACCGGGATGCCGGCGGCCCGGGCGGTCTCCACCCAGTACGCGACCTCCTCGACCGGGCTGGAGCCGTCCGGCCGGTCCATCGGCAGGTGCAGCGCGAGGCCCTCGAACGAGACGCCCTCCAGCTCGGCGGCGACGGCCGGGAGGTCGGCCGCCGAGACGCCGTGCCGGCGCATGGTGGTCATGCACTCCACCACCACCCGGGCGCCGTGCAGCGCCCGCAGGCCCGGCAGGCTCGCCACCGTCCGGATCACCCGGGCGTGCGGCAGCGGCAGCGCCTCCTCGCCCACCCGGTAGGGGGTGAGCACCAGCAGCTCGCCGCCGTACCACTCGGCCGCGTCGGCGGCCTCGTAGGCGGTGCCCACCGCCAGCACCCCGGTGCCGAGGAGGGTCGCCTCCTCGGCCAGGCGGTGGTTGCCCAATCCGTAGCCGTTGCCCTTCGCCACCGGCACCAGGCCGGGGAACTCGGCCAGGACGGAGCGCTGGTGGGTGCGCCAGCGTTCGGTGTCGAGGTAGAGCGACAGCGTCATCGGGTCATCTCCCAGGGGGTGTTGGGCACGGCTGCTCGGTGGCTCGGAGCGGGCTGCTCAGCGGCGCGACATGTAGAGGTCGAGGGCCTTGTGCAGCAGCTTGTTGAGCGGGAAGTCCCACTCGCCGAGGTACTCGGCGGCCTGGCCGCCGGTGCCGACCTTGAACTGGATCAGGCCGAACAGGTGGTCGTTCTCGTCCAGGGTGTCGGAGATGCCGCGCAGGTCGTACACCCCGCCGCCCAGGGCGTAGGAGTCGCGCATCATCCGCCACTGGATCGCGTTCGACGGCTTGACCTCGCGCTTGTGGTTGGCCGAGGCGCCGTAGGAGTACCAGACGTGCTCGCCGACGACCAGCATCGTGGTCGCGGCCAGCGGCTCGCCCTCGTGGTAGGCGATGTACAGCCGCATCCGGTTCGGGTCCTCGGCGGTGAGGGCCTTCCACATGCGCTGGAAGTAGGCCAGCGGGCGCGGGGTGAACTTGTCGCGCTCGGCGGTCACCAGGTAGAGCTGGTGGAAGACCGGCAGCTCGTCGTAGCCGCCCTGGACGACCTCGACGCCGCTCTTCTCGGCCTTCTTGATGTTGCGGCGCCAGAGCTGGTTGAAGCCCTTCTGGATGTCGTCCAGCGAGCGGTTGGCCAGCGGCACCTGGAAGACGTAGCGCGGCTGGACGTCGCCGAAGCCGGCGCCGCCGTCCTCGCCCTGGAGCCAGCCGGCCTTGCGCAGCCGGTCGGCCACCTCGAAGGCGCGCGGCTCGTACCAGTCGGCCTCGACGTCGCGCAGGCGCTTGGCCTGCTTGGCGGCGATGGCCTCCTTGATGGTCGGGGCGTTCCAGCGGCGGATGACCACCGGCGGGCCCATCTTCACCGAGAAGGCGCCCTGGGACTTCAGGTGCGCCAGCATCGGCTGCAGCCAGCGGTCGAGGTCGCGGTCGAACCAGTCGATGACCGGGCCCTCGGGCAGGTAGGCGAGGTAGCGCTTGAGCTTGGGCAGCTGCCGGTAGAGCACCAGGCCGGCGCCGACGAGCTGGTTGGCCTCGTCGAACCAGCCGATCGACTCCGAGCGCCACTCGGCCTTCACATCGCCCCAGGACGGCACCTGCATGTGGCTCGCCGAGGCGCGGCTCCTGATGAAGGCGAGGTGCTCCTCGCGGGTGATCGTCCTCAGGCGCAGGCTCATGCTCGGTGCTCCTCGTCGGTCGGGCTGCGGTGGGCCCCGTCTTCTCGGGGTGACCCTATCGTCCGGGGTCCCGTCGGCCGCGGGCACGGCGGCGCCCCCGCCGCGTACCCGTCCGTCTGAAGACAAGTACGCCACGGGGGCGCCCGGGGTTCCTCGGGGGAGCGGGACTAACCCCACAGACCGCCGCGTGCGATGCCGAGGTAGAAGCCGATCGCCGAGGCGCCGAGTGTGATCATCAGCACGAAGCGCTCGGCCGTGGTGACGGAGACGTACATCCCCAGCAGACCGGTGACGATCCCGAACAGGCCGGTCCACGAGGTCAGCAGGTGCAGGTTGTGGAAGAACGACGTGATGAAGGAGATCGCGCCCAGCACGGCGGTGAGGCCGACCAGGGTGTTCTCCCGCGGGTGCGGGTGTCCGTCGGTGTTCAGGGTCAGGGCGGGCATGCGGTGGACGGTCTGGGCCATGAGTCCCACCTCCTGCGTGGAGACGAACGGGCGGGAAACCCGTTCCGTCCAGATTGCGGCGGTTGGGCGGGTCTCACAACCCCTATGCGTTTTGTTCGTCCGTCCGGGTGCGGGTAGGGTGTGTCGTCTGCACTGGTGTAGTTGTGCCCTCCTCTGCCCTCTTCCGGGTGAACGAGGAGGCACTGTCGGACCCGGCCGCTACGGTGGCCGTGTCGTCACTGCTCCGGTGCCGACGCTGCACAACCCTCCTGCCACGGAGAGACCGTGGCCGCTGAGTCCAAAGGAGGTGGGTTACTCATGCGTCACTACGAGGTGATGGTGATCCTCGACCCCTCGGTCGAGGAGCGCGCCGTTTCCCCCCTGATCGAGAGCTTCATGGCTGTCGTCCGCAACGCGGGTGGCAAGGTCGAGAAGATCGACACCTGGGGTCGCCGCCGTCTGGCCTACGAGATCAACAAGCAGTCCGAGGGCATCTACTCGGTCATCGACCTCCAGGCCACGCCTGAGGTCGTCAAGGAGCTCGACCGCCAGCTGGGCCTGAGCGAGTCGGTTCTGCGGACCAAGGTCCTGCGCCCGGACACCCACTGAGCCACCTCTGAGGCCTTCGGGTCTCGGGTAGCTCGCGACCGCTGTTTCACGTGAAACAGCGGTGAACGGACATCTTCCCGAGAGGTCATCACCACCATGGCAGGCGAGACCGTCATCACCCTCGTCGGCAATCTCGTCGACGACCCCGAGCTGCGCTTCACCCCGTCGGGTGCGGCGGTCGCGAAGTTCCGCATCGCGTCCACTCCCCGCACCTTCGACCGTCAGACCAACGAGTGGAAGGACGGCGAGAGCCTCTTCCTCACGTGCAACGTCTGGCGGCAGCCTGCGGAGAACGTGGCCGAATCGCTCCAGCGCGGCATGCGCGTCATCGTGCAGGGCCGACTGCGCCAGCGGTCTTACGAGACCAAGGAAGGCGAGAAGCGGACGGTCTTCGAGGTCGAGGTCGACGAGGTCGGTCCGAGCCTGCGCTCGGCGACCGCGAAGGTCACCCGGGCCAACCGGTCCGGCGGCCCCCAGGGCGGCGGCTTCGGCGGCGGCCCGCAGGGCGGCGGCCAGGGCGGTGGCTGGGGCGGCGGCCAGGGCGGTGGCGGCCAGCAGGGCGGCGGCTGGGGTGGAAACTCCGGCGGCCAGTCCGGCCCCTCCGACGACCCCTGGGCGTCCAGCGCTCCCTCTGGTGGCAACCAGGGTGGCGGCGGCTGGGGTGCCCCGTCCGGTGGCGGCTTCTCGGAAGAGCCCCCGTTCTAAGAGCTGACAGATTTCGTGCGGCCGCGGGCGTCGCGAGACGCCCGCCCGGCCGTGAACCCCAATGGAGCACACAATGGCGAAGCCGCCTGCTCGCAAGCCGAAGAAGAAGGTTTGCGTCTTCTGCAAGGACAAGGTCAACTACGTTGACTACAAGGACACGAACCTGCTGCGGAAGTTCATCTCCGACCGCGGCAAGATCCGTGCCCGCCGGGTCACCGGCAACTGCACCCAGCACCAGCGTGACGTCGCCACGGCCGTGAAGAACAGCCGTGAGATGGCGCTGCTGCCCTACACCAGCACCGCGCGCTAAGAGAGGGTGACCGAACAATGAAGATCATCCTCACCCACGAGGTGCCGGGCCTGGGCTCGGCCGGCGAGGTCGTCGAGGTCAAGGACGGCTACGCCCGCAACTACCTGGTCCCGCGCGGCTACGCCATCCGCTGGACCAAGGGCGGTCAGAAGGACGTCGACGCCATCCGTCGCGCCCGGAAGATCCACGAGATCCAGACCCTTGAGGCCGCCAACGAGGTCAAGGGCAAGCTGGAGGGCGTCCAGGTCAAGCTGGCCGTTCGTTCCGGCGAGGCCGGCCGTCTGTTCGGCTCGGTGACCCAGGCCGACGTCGTCGAGGCCATCAAGGCCGCCGGCGGCCCGGCGGTCGACAAGCGCGCCGTCGCGATCGCCTCGCCGATCAAGACCGTGGGCACCCACAAGGTCTCGGTCAAGCTGCACTCGGACGTCCAGGCCAACCTGGACGTCGCCGTCGTCGCCGCCTGAGCCACGACCACACGCCGGTAGCGTCAGCTCCGCGGCAGTGGTCCGAGGGCCGGTCCCCCTTCGCGGGGGGACCGGCCCTCGGTCGTTCCCGGGCCGCCCCGGCGGGGCCGCCCGGCGCCGCCGGGGCGGCTCAGCTCCGCACGGCGCCGGTGACCAGCCACCGGCCGCCCCGGGCCCGCCAGGCCAGGAAGCCGCCGCGGACCAGCATGAAGAGGTTCATCGCCCACCAGAGCCCGGCGAGCCCGGTGCCGCTGGCCGGCACCGCCAGCGCGGCGGGTGCGAAGACCGCCAGCGTGGCGAGCATCGCCCAGGCCAGGAACGGGCCGTCCCCGGCGCCCATCAGCACGCCGTCCAGGACGTAGACCAGGCCGGAGACCGGCTGGCAGAGCGCGAGCAGCAGCAGGACGGTGTTCAGCTGGTGCTGCACCGCCGGGTCCGGGGTGAACAGCGGGACGTACAGCGGCCGGGCGACCACCACCAGCAGGCCCAGCACCACGCCGGAGCCGATGCCCCACTCGATCATCCGGCGGGTGGCGGCCCTGGTGCCCGGGACGTCCCCGGCGCCCAGGTAGCGGCCGATGATGGCCTGGCCGGCGATCGCGATGGCGTCCAGCGCGAAGGCGATGAACAGGAAGACCGTCATGGCGATCTGGTGCGCGGCGATCTCGTCGTCGCCGAGCCCGGCGGCCACCGCGGTGGCGATCATGAGGATGGCGCGCAGGCTCAGGGTGCGGACCATCAGCGGTCCGCCGGCCCGGGCGCTCGCCCGTATCCCGGCCGCGTCCGGCCGCAGCGAGGCCCGTTCCCGGCGGGCGCCGCGGACCACCACGACCACGTAGACGGCGGCCATGCCGGTCTGGGCGATCACCGTGCCCCAGGCCGAGCCGGCCACCCCGAGCCCGGCGCCGTACACCAGGCCGGCGTTCAGCCCGAGGTTGGCGGCGAACCCCGCGACGGCCACGTACAGCGGCGTCCGGGTGTCCTGGAGGCCGCGCAGCACGCCGGTGGAGGCCATCACCATGAGGATCGCCGGGATGCCCAGCGCGCTGATCCGCAGGTACGTCACGGCGTACGGGGCGGCCGTCGGGGAGGCGCCGAGCGCGTCGGCCACCTGCGGGGCGAGCAGCAGGGTCAGCGCGACCACGCCGGCGGAGAGCGCCAGCGCCAGCCAGATGCCGTCGATGCCCTGCTGGATCGCGGCCCGGCGGTCCCCGGCGCCGATCCGGCGGGCGACCGCGGCGGTGGTGGCGTAGGCCAGGAAGACGAAGACCCCGGTGGCGGTGGTGAGCGCGGCCGAGGCCACGCCGACGCCGGCCAGCTGGGCGGTGCCGAGGTGGCCGACGATCGCCGAGTCGGCCATCAGGAAGAGCGGCTCGGCGACCAGGGCGCCGAAGGCGGGGACGGCGAGGGCGAGGATCTCCCGGTCGTGCCGGCGGCGGTCGGTGGTGAGGGTCATGGGAACCAGGCTACTCATCCACAGGTAAGTGACGCCATGCGCTTGCGTCACTTACTCGTACGAGCGAACGAGCGGGCCGTCCGTGTGTGTGTCCACCGCCACCCGACTCCGTGTGAAGAATTTCTCATGCACAGGCCCGGGACGGGGGAAGCGCAGGTCAGCGGGTTGACGGTGGATCGATGGTCTGGTTATCCACAGGGCTTTCCACAGGGGCGTCCACAGGTTTGCGGCACTTCTCCACAGCAGAGGGCCGCTCGTCCACACCCCCTGTGGATAACCGTCTTGGCTGAAGGCCGTCCGGCGCCTTAGCGTGGGCCCTCCGCCCGACACTCCCATCCGCCCCGGCGTCCGATTTGTCGGAGCGGTGGCGTAGAAAATGCGGTGGCGCGGAGTCGGGTTCCGCACCATCCCAGCCACCGGCAAGACCCGCTCCAACTCGCACCACTCGCTGATCGGGGAACACGCGTGACCGGCCCCCAGTACGACGACCACGACGCCCCGCCGCCGGAGGACGACTGGCAGGGCGGCGACGACCCCTTCCCGGTCGGCGCCTTCGCCGACGCCCCCTTCCCGGACGGTCCCGGCGACCGGCTGCCGGTCTCGCGCGGCCGCGGCGGCCAGGGCCAGGGCGGCGGCTTCCAGAAGGGCGGCAAGGGCGGCCCCGGCGGTTCCGGCGGCTTCCAGCGCGACGGCGGCAAGCGCCGCAAGGGCGGCGAGGACGAGGGCGGCGAGGGCGGCGGCCTGGACGGCTTCGAGCGCGTCCCCCCGCAGGACCTCGCGGCCGAGCAGTCCGTCCTCGGCGGCATGCTGCTCTCCAAGGACGCCATCGCCGACGTGGTCGAGGTGCTCAAGCCGGCCGACTACTACCGGCCCGCCCACGAGCTGGTGCACGGCGCGATTCTCGACCTCTACGCGCGCGGCGAGCCGGCCGACCCGATCACGGTGGCCGGCGAGCTGACCAAGCGCGGCGAGCTCCAGCGGGTCGGCGGCCCCGGCTACCTGCACACCCTGGTCAACTCCGTCCCGACCGCCGCCAACGCCGAGTACTACGCGCAGATCGTGCACGAGCGCGCGGTGCTGCGCCGGCTGGTCGAGGCCGGCACCCGGATCGCCGGCATGGGCTACGCCGCCGAGGGCGACGTCGACGAGATCGTCAACGCCGCCCAGGCGGAGATCTACGCCGTCACCGAGCAGCGCACCAACGAGGACTACGCGCCGCTCGCCGACATCATGGAGGGCGCGCTCGACGAGATCGAGTCGATCGGCTCCCGCAACGGCCAGATGTCCGGCGTCCCGACCGGCTTCGCCGACTTCGACGCGCTCACCAACGGGCTCCACCCCGGCCAGATGATCGTCATCGCGGCCCGGCCCGCGATGGGCAAGTCCACCCTGGCGCTGGACTTCGCCCGGGCCTGCTCGATCCACAACAAGCTGCCGAGCGTGATCTTCTCGCTCGAAATGGGCCGCAACGAGATCGCCATGCGCCTGCTCTCCGCCGAGGCCCGGGTGGCGCTGCACCACATGCGCTCCGGCTCCATGACGGACGACGACTGGACCCGGGTCGCCCGCCGGATGCCGGACGTCAGCGAGGCGCCGCTGTTCATCGACGACTCGCCGAACCTGTCGATGATGGAGATCCGCGCCAAGTGCCGCCGGCTCAAGCAGCGCAACGACATCAAGCTGATCGTCATCGACTACCTCCAGCTGATGCAGTCCGGCGGCTCCCGCCGGGCCGAGAACCGCCAGCAGGAGGTCTCCGACATGTCGCGGAACCTGAAGCTGCTGGCCAAGGAGCTGGAGGTGCCGGTGATCGCGCTCTCCCAGCTGAACCGTGGTCCCGAACAGCGCACCGACAAGCGTCCGATGGTCTCCGACCTGCGTGAGTCCGGCTCGATCGAGCAGGACGCCGACATGGTCATCCTGCTGCACCGCGAGGACGCCTACGAGAAGGAGTCGCCCCGCGCGGGCGAGGCCGACCTCATCGTCGCCAAGCACCGTAACGGCCCGACCGCCACCATCACGGTGGCCTTCCAGGGCCACTACTCGCGCTTCGTCGACATGACCCGGGACTAGCCCGCGGCGGCCCGGGCCGGGGCGGCCGGGCCCGGCGGCGGTCAGAGGGTGACGGTCGCGCGGAAGACGGTGGCGGCGGCGCCGTCCAGGCGGGTCGCCGTCCCGGTGGCGGGCAGGAAGGCGGACTCGCCGCGGGCCAGCTCCAGCACGGCGCCGTCCGCCGCGGTCAGCCGGACACCGCCGGCGGTGCAGAGCAGGATCTGCGGCGCCTCGCCGCCGACCGTCCGCTCCCGGCCGTCCAGGACGAACCGGGAGAGCCGGAACTCGTCGATCGGCACGGGGTACAGCTCCTCGCCGGGCGTCCCGTCGACCGCGACCGGCCGCAGCGGCTCCGGCGCGCAGGAGGCGAACTCGACCACCCGGAGCAGCTCCGGCACGTCGATGTGCTTGGGGGTGAGCCCGGCCCGCAGCACGTTGTCCGAGTTGGCCTGGAGCTCGACGCAGAGGCCGTGCAGGTACGCGTGCGGGACGCCGGCGCCCAGGTACAGCGCCTCGCCGGCGCGCAGCCGGACGTGGTTGAGCAGCAGACCCGCGATCAGCCCGACGTCCCCCGGGAAGTCCCGGGCGATCCGGGTGTACGGCGCGTACGGCCCGTCCGGCTCGTCGGCGGCGGCCTTGCCGACCGCCTCGGCGGTGTCCCGGACGGCCGCCGCGGCCTCGGGGCCGGAGAGCGTGAGGGCGGCGGCCAGCGCGCGGCTGAGCGCCTCGGACTCGTCCCCGGCGCCCAGCAGGGCGATCACCGGCTCCAGCGCGGGCACGTCGAGGGCGGCCAGCAGCGCGGCCGCGTCGGCGGGCCGGCGGAAGCCGCAGAGGCCGTCGAAGTCGCCGAGCGCGCAGATGAGTTCGGGCTTGTGGTTGGCGTCCCGGTAGTTCCGGTGCGGGGCGTCCAGCGGGATCCCCAGGGCGTTCTCGGCGGCGTAGCCGGCCCGGGCCTGGTCGAGCGAGGGGTGGGCCTGGATGGAGATCGGGATGCCCGGGGCGAGGACCTTCAGCAGGAACGGCAGGGTGGGGCCGAACCGGGCCACCGAGGCGGCGCCCAGCTCGCCCTGCGGGTCCGCGGCGATCAGCTCGTCCAGCCGGCGCGGACCCTCGCCCCGGTCCGCCCGCGAGGGGTCCCCGGGGTGGGCGCCCATCCACAGCTCGGCCTGCGGTTCGCCGGTCGGCTCCTGCCCGAGCAGCCCGGGGAGCGCGGTGACCGAGCCCCAGGCGTAGGGGCGGACGGTGTTGACGAGCTTGTCCATGGGCGTGGTCCTGCTCCTTGCTGCAGTGGCTGGTGGGCCTCGCCGCCGTCAGGCGGCCGCAGGCGGGGGCGGACGGGTTCGGGCATCCGGGCAAAGGCCGGGCATCGACCCTAGCCGACCCGTACCCCCGCCGGGGAAACGGCGGGCGCCGGCCGGGAGTGCCTCGGCGGGAAGGTCCGTCCGAGGGCTCGGTAGTAGGATGCCAGGACCCAGTGTTTTCCACGGTGTCGTCCGGGCCGGCGGGGTGCCGGCCGGGACTGTGTCTTCCGATGAGTGCGGGCAATGGTGACCGGCACGTCCCGCCACCGGCCGAGAGGTTAGTACGTGACCGTCCAGCAGGGTTTTGCCGATCTCGGCCGGGTGCTGGTGATCATCCCCACCTACAACGAGGCCGAGAACGTCGAGCTCATCGTCGGCCGGGTGCGCGCCGCCGTTCCCGAGGTGCACGTCCTCGTCGCCGACGACAACAGCCCGGACGGAACCGGCGAGCTGGCCGACAAGCTGGCCGCCGAGGACTCCCAGGTGCACGTCATGCACCGCCGGGGCAAGGAGGGGCTCGGCGCCGCCTACCTGGCGGGCTTCCGCTGGGGCATCGACGAGGGCTACGACGTGCTCGTCGAGATGGACGCCGACGGCTCCCACCGCCCCGAGGAACTGCACCGGCTGCTCACCGCGCTGCGCGGCGCCGACCTGGTGCTGGGCTCCCGGTGGGTCCCCGGCGGCCGGGTGGTGAACTGGCCGAAGTCCCGGCTGCTGCTCTCGCGCGCCGGCTCGACCTACTCGCGGCTGATGCTGGGCGTGCCGATCCGGGACGTCACCGGCGGCTACCGGGCGTTCCGCAAGGAGACCCTGCTCGGCCTCGGCATGGACCAGGTCGCCTCGGCCGGGTACTGCTTCCAGGTCGACCTGGCCTGGCGGACGGTGAAGGCCGGCTTCAAGGTCGCCGAGGTGCCGATCACCTTCGTCGAGCGGGAGCTGGGCGCGTCCAAGATGAGCAAGAACATCGTCGCCGAGGCGCTCTGGCGGGTCACCTCCTGGGGTGTCACCGACCGCGTCGCCAAGCTGACCGGCCCCAGGGGCTGACCCCGGCGGCGAAGGGTCACCGCCCGGACACGTGATCGGGAAGGCGCGCCCCCGCCGGGCGCGCCTTCCGCGTTTTCCGCGCGCCGTGCTCCCATGCTGTAGGGCGCGAACCGCCCAACCAGAGGGAGCACCCAGTGACGTCGTCCCCGTCCGAGGAGAACGCCGGCGCGGACCCGGTCGACGCGACGCCCGCCGCCGGGGCGCCGGTCCGGCCGCTGGAGGTCGAGGTCTTCACCGGCCCGGAGTCGGCCTTCTTCGCCACCTCCACGCTGGTCCTCGGCGAGCACACGGCGATTCTGGTCGACGCCCAGCTCACCCGCAGTGCCGGCCGCGAGCTGGCCGAGTGGGTGGCGGGCAAGGGCCGCCGACTGCTCGCCATCGTGATCACCCACCAGCACCCCGACCACTACTTCGGCGCCGAGGAGGTGCTGCGGCTCTTCCCCGAGGCGCAGCTGCTGGCCTCGCCGTCGGTCGTGGACGGCATCCTGCGCACCGCCGCCGCGAAGGTCGCCCAGTGGAAGCCGGTGTTCGGCGACGACATCCCGGACCACCCGCTGGTCCCGGCGCCGCTGCTGCCCCAGCCGCTGATGATCGACCGGCAGGTGATCCCGGTCCTGCTGCTCGGGCAGGGCGACTGCGGCGGCTCCACGGTGGTGCACGTGCCGAGCGTCCGTACCGTGGTGGCGGGCGACTTCGCGTACAACGGCACCCACGTCTGGACCGCCGACACCACGCCGGAGCAGCGCACCGAGTGGGTCCGCAACCTGGGGCGGATCGCCGAGCTCGGCGCGGAGCGGGTGATCGCCGGGCACCGGGCTCCCGACCAGGGCGACGACGCGGAGCGGGTGCTGGCGTTCACCGGGGAGTACCTCCAGGACTTCGACCGGCTGCTGGCCGCGCACCCGCACGACGCGGAGGCGCTGGTGGCGGCGGTGAACGAGCGGTACGGGGAGCTGACCCTGCCGGCACTGCTGGAGCTGAGCGCCGCGGCCAACACCGCCGTTGCCGACACCGCCGCCACCGCCGACGAGGCGGACGAGACGGACGGGCCCGGGGAGCCGGAGGAGCACGAGGAGCCGGACGCGACCGACGGGCCGGACGCCGACGGCGGGCCCGGGGCCGGCCGGGACACCGTCTGAGCCCTCCGGCGGATACTGGCGGCATGACGCCGTACGACGTGATCGTCCCGGCCGGGGGCGCCGCCCGGAGGCTCGGCGGGGCCGACAAGCCCGCCCTGACCGTCGGCGCGGCCACCCTGCTGGACCGGGTGCTCGCCGCCTGCACGGACGCCCGGACCACCGTGGTCGTCGGCCCGGTCCGGCCCACCACCCGCCCCGGGATCCGGTGGACCCGCGAGCACCCGCCCGGCGGCGGCCCGGTCGCCGCCGTCGCCGCCGGTCTCGCCGAGGTGACCGCCGACCTGGTGCTGCTGTTCGCCGCCGACCTGCCCTTCCTGGACCGGCGGACCGTGGAACGGCTGGTCACCGCGCTCGACGCGGCCGGTCCGGACACCGCGGCGGCCGTCCTGGTCGACGCCGCCGGGCGCGACCAGCCGCTCGCCGCCGCCTACCGCACCGCCGCCCTGCGCGCCGCCCTGGCCGCCGCCGGCGATCCCGCCGGGCTCCCGCTGCGCCGGCTGACCGGCGCCCTGCCCACCCTGCGGCTGGCCGACACCGACGACGTCACCTACGACTGCGACACCTGGGAGGCCCTGGAACAGGCCCGCGAACGCGACGGCGCCGGCGGCTGAGCGCCCCGCCGCAGCGGCCGGCCCGCCGGGCCGGCGCCGGGACGTGAGCGAAACGACGCGCGCCGCTCACCGGACAAACATCCCGGGGAAACCGCCGATCGGGCAGCATGTTCGCATGGAGCGCACGCTGGATGACTGGATCGCCGAGGTCCGTGCCGAGCTGGACATCGACCTGGACGTCGACGTCCGCGGCCTGCTCGACCTGGCCCGGGTGGTCGCGCACGGGGTGGACCGGCCCGCCGCCCCGCTGACCGCCTTCCTGATCGGCTACGCGGCCGCCCGCCGCGGCGGCGGCCCGGAGGCGGTCGCCGAGGCGTCCCGGCGCACCGCCGCGCTCGCCGAGCGCTGGGCGGCGGCCCGGGCCGACGACCCGGGGCAGCCGTGAGCGTGATGGAGGAACGCGCCGCCCCCGCCCCGGTCCGCCCGGTCCGCTGGGCGGCGGCCCGGGAGACCGCCCGCCGGGCCGGCCGCACCGCGCTGCCGCCGCTCAGCCTGCCGCTGGACGGTGCGCTCGGCCGCACCCTCGCCGAGCCGCTCACCGCGCTCACCGACCTGCCGGCCTTCGACACCGCGGCGATGGACGGCTGGGCCGTCGCCGGTCCCGGCCCCTGGCGGGTGACCGGCCGGCTGCTCGCCGGACGCCCCGCCGACGGCCCGCTGGCCGACGGCGCCGCCGTCGAGATCGCCACCGGTGCCCAACTGCCGCCCGGCGCGACCGCCGTGCTCCGCCGCGAGCACGGCGAGCCGGGCGGGGCGCTGCTGTCCGAGCGCACCCCCGGTGCGCTGACCACCGGCCAGGACGTCCGGCCGCGCGGCCAGGAGTGCCGGCGCGGCGAGGTGCTGCTGCCGGCCGGCACCGCGGTCGGCCCGGCGGTGCTCGGCCTGGCCGCCGCCTGCGGCCACGACCGGCTGGCGGTCCGCCGCGCCCCGGTGGTGGAGCTGCTGGTGCTCGGCGACGAACTGCTCGGCTCCGGCCTGCCCCGGCCCGGCCTGGTCCGCGACGCGCTCGGCCCGCTGCTGCCGCCCTGGCTGCGCGCGGCCGGCGCCGAGACCGGCGGACCGCGCGCCGTCCGGGACGACTTCGGCCTGCTCCGGGACGCCCTGCGGCACTCCACCGCCGATGTGGTCGTCACCACCGGCGGGACGGCCGCCGGCCCGGTGGACTTCCTGCACCGGGCGCTCGCCGGCTCCGGCGCCCGGCTGCTGGTGGACGGGGTCGCCGTCCGCCCCGGCCACCCGATGCTGCTGGCCGAACTCCCCGGTGGGCGGCACCTGGTGGGGCTGCCCGGCAACCCGCTGGCCGCGGTGGCCGGCATGGTGACGCTCGCCCTGCCGCTGCTGCGCGCGCTGGCCGGCCGGGGCGCCGCCGCGCCGGTCCTGGCCACGGCCGACCAGCCGCTGCCCGGCCACCCGGCGGACACCCGGCTGCTGCCGGTCCGCCGGACCGCCCGCGGGGTGGTCCACCTTCCCTACGACGGCCCGGCGATGCTCCGCGGCCTGGCCCGGGCCGAGGCGCTCGCGGTGGTCCCGCCGGGCGGCGCGGCGGCGGGCGACGAGATCGAACTGCTGGAGGCCCCGTGAGTGTCCGACGTGTCCGCGAGCGGCTGGCCGGGCCGTCCGCTCCCGGCACCGAGCCCTGGGCCGACTCCGGCATCGTGCTGCCCGCCCGGCGCACCGCCCCGGCGGTGCGGCAGGTCGGCTCCCGGCTGCTGCTGGCGCTGGGCGTCCTGCTCGCCACCACCGTGATCGTCTGGCTGGACCGGGACGGCTACAACGACAACGCCGGCGGGGGCCTGAGCTTCCTGGACTCGGCGTACTACGCCACCGTGACGCTCTCCACCACCGGGTACGGCGACATCACCCCGTTCAGCGACAGCGCCCGGCTCACCAACATCTTCGTGGTCACCCCGCTGCGGGTGATCTTCCTGATCATCCTGGTCGGCACCACCCTCGAAGTGCTCACCGAACGCACCCGTCAGCAGTGGCGGTTGAACCGCTGGAGGTCCACCGTGCGCGAGCACACCGTCGTGATCGGCTTCGGCACCAAGGGCCGCAGCGCCATCGACACCCTGCTCGGGCAGGGGGTGCGCAAGGACGAGATCGTGGTGGTCGACCCGCAGCGCAAGGCGGTCGACCAGGCCGCCCAGCAGGGCCTGGTGGGCGTGGTCGGCGACGCCACCCGCACCGACACCCTGCTGCGCGCCGGACTGCCCACCGCCGCCCGGGTGGTGGTCGCGCCGGAGCGGGACGACACCGCCGCGCTGATCACCCTGACCGCCCGCCAGCTGACCCGCGCGGCGACCATCGTCGCGGCGGTGCGGGAGGACGAGAACGCCCCGCTGCTGCGGCAGAGCGGCGCCGACGTGGTGGTCACCAGCTCCAGTTCGGCGGGCCGGCTGCTCGGCATGTCGATGCTCAGCCCGCACGCCGGCGCGGTGATGGAGGACCTGCTCACCTACGGCAACGGCCTGGACGTGGTCGAGCGCCCGGTCACCCGGGCCGAGGCCGGGCACGACCCGCGCGAGCTCGACGACCTGGTGGTGGCGGTGGTGCGCGGCCGGCGGGTGATCAACTACACCGAGGCGGAGGCGCGCACGCTGCAGCTGACCGACCGGGTGATCGTCATCAAGTCGGCCGAGGGGGCGTAGGGTCGGCACCATGACCGGTCAACCGCAGCTCCCGTTCGGTACGTTCGACTTCTCCGCCCCCGCGCTGGAGGTGGCCGACCGGCTGGTCGCCCCGGTGGCCGACGCGCTGAAGAACTGGGACGACCGGGAGGCCGCCCGCTCCGTGCTGTACGTCGAGACCGATCCGGAGAAGGCCGACACCGCGGTCTTCTGCGAGACCTACGGCGTGCCGCTGGAGGCCTCGGCGAACTGCGTGGTGGTCGCCGCCAAGCGCGGCGGGGAGACCACCCTGGCCGCCTGCCTGGCGCTGGCGACCACCCGGGTCGACGTCAACCGTACGGTCCGCAAGCACCTGGAGGCCCGCAAGGCCTCGTTCGCGCCGATGGACACCGCCGTCGAGGCGACCGGCATGGAGTACGGCGGCATCACCCCGGTCGGGCTGCCGGCCGGCTGGCCGCTGCTGGTCGACGCCGCGGTGGCGGCGGCCCCGTTCGTGCTGGTCGGCAGCGGGCGGCGGCGGGGCAAGCTGATCCTCCCGGGCCGGGTGGCGGCCGCGCTGCCCGGCGCCGTGCTGCTCCCCGAGCTGGCCGGCTGACGGCGCGGGTCGCCCGCCCGCCGGGGTGCCGGCGCGCAGTAGCGTCGGGCCATGCATGCGATGACGATTCCTGAACCCGGCGGTCCCGAGGCACTGGTCTGGGCCGAGGTGCCCGACCCGGTGCCCGGGGAGGGCGAGGTCCTGGTCGAGGTGGCGGCCACCGCGGTCAACCGCGCCGACCTGCTCCAGCGGCAGGGCCTCTACGACCCGCCGCCCGGCAGCCCGCGCCACCCCGGCCTGGAGTGCGCGGGCCGGATCGCCGCGCTGGGCCCCGGGGTGTCCGGCTGGGCGGTCGGCGACGAGGTCTGCGCGCTGCTGGTCGGCGGCGGCTACGCGGAGCGGGTGGCGGTGCCGGTCGGCCAACTGCTGCCGGTGCCGCCGGGGCTGAGCCCGGAGCAGGCCGCCGCGCTGCCGGAGGTGGTCTGCACGGTCTGGTCCAACGTCTTCCTCACCGCGCACCTGCGGCCGGGCGAGACGGTGCTGGTGCACGGCGGCGCCAGCGGCATCGGGACGATGGCGATCCAGCTGGCCAAGGCGGTCGGCGCCCGGGTGGTGGTGACGGCGGGCGGCCCGGAGAAGCTGGCCCGCTGCGCGGAGCTGGGCGCCGACGTGCTGATCGACTACCGCACGCAGGACTTCGTCGAGGTGCTCCGGGAGGCCACCGGCGGCGCCGGGGCGGACGTGATCCTGGACATCATGGGCGCCAAGTACCTGCAGCGGAACGTGGACGCGCTGGCCGTCAACGGGCGGCTGGTGATCATCGGGCTGCAGGGCGGGGTGACCGGCGAGCTGAACCTCGGCACCCTGCTGCGCAAGCGCGGCGCGGTGATCGCGACCAATCTGCGCGGGCGGCCGCTGGCGGAGAAGGCGGCGATCGTGGCGGCGGTGCGCGAGCACGTCTGGCCGCTGGTCGCCTCCGGGGTGGTGAAGCCGGTGGTCGACCGGGTGCTGCCGCTGACCGAGGCCGCCGAGGCGCACCGGGTGCTGGAGGCCGGTGCGCAGGTCGGCAAGGTGGTGCTGCGGGCCTGATCCCGGTGGTGGGCGGCGGGACGCCGGACCCCCGGGGCCCGCGTTCCGCCGGTCCGGTCCGTCCGACATGCCCGGAATGTCGGACTGTGTGACCCTGGTCGGGAGCTGTCCCGCCGCCGACCCCGCCCCGCGCGGTCGGCCGTCGCGGAAGGACCTCGACCGTGCACGCACCTTCGTCCGCGTTCCTCGGGCCGCTGCCCGCAGCACCGCCGCCGTCCGCCTCCCGCCGTGCCGCCGGGCGTGCCCTGGTCCGGGTGGGCGTCCGCCTCCGGGTGCGTCCGGGCACCCGCCGTGCCGAGCGCCGTGCGCGACGGCTGCTGGTGGTGGCGGTGCTCGGTCTCGCCGTTCCGCTGGCCGTCGGCCCGGTGGCGGTGGCCCTGCCGGCCGGCCCGGCCGGCGTCGTTCCCGTCCCGGTGGTCTCCCCGGCGCCGGCCATCCCCCCGGTTCCGGCGCCCGGGCCGTCCGCCCCGCCGTCCGACCTGCCGTCCGCCCCGCCGTCCACGCAGGCGCTGCCCGCCGCGGAGGCGTCCGCCCCGCCCGGGCCCCCGTCCGCCCCGGAGCCGTCCGCCGTCGCGGAGTCCACCGCAGCCTCCGAGCCCTCCTCGGTCGCGGCCGGGGCGTCCGAGGCCGCCGAGGCGTCCGTGACCGCCGGCACCACCGCGACCAGCACCGCGAGCACCGCCGTCGGCGCGGCCGCGACCCCGGTCGTGCAGGCCGGGCGCCTGCGCCCCGGTCTTCCCCGGGCCGCGTGGGAGCAGCGCCGGCAGCGGCACCGCCCCGCCTCGGCGCCCGAACGCGTCCAGCAGGTGCCCGAGCAGGCACCGGAGCAGGCACCGGAGCAGGCACCTGAGCAGGCGCCCGGGCAGGCACCGGACCGGGCGCCCGGGCGGGCCGTCGGGCAGAGCCCGGAGAAGCCGGCGGAACGCCCGGTGGAACAGCAGGTGGAGCAGCAGCCGGAGCAGCCCGCCGGCCCCGCCGCGGACCCCGGCGCGGACTCCCCGGCCCCGGCCGGGCCCGCCGAGGACACCGGGAGCGGGACGCTGGCGCTCGGCCGACCCGGGCCGCGGACCGCGGTGGCCGGCCCGGTCGTGCTGCCGACCCGGTGGGACGACGCCTCCACCCGCCAGCTCCCGCTCGGCGCCGGTCTCGGCCTGATCGGCTGCGGACTGGGGCTGATCGGCCTGCGGCTGCGGCGCGGCTGACCGCACCCCCGGGGCGGACGCGGGGCGCCCGGGTACCCGGGCGGACTGAGTATCCGTACGGATACCGCCCCCCGCGCCCGGGGCGTAGCGTCGTGCCCGGGTGGCCGGGGGCCTCCACCCCGGCAATCCCAGTGAGGGAGAATGTGGTTCATGACGAATCCGATGAACGAGCGCTCGTCGCACGAGTTCCACCAGGCCATGGGCGGGCAGTCGCAGGACGGCCAGAAGGTGCTGATCGTCGGACCGGACGGGATGCCGGTGGGCCAGGGGGCGATGGGCATGACCGGGGACGACGAGGGGGACGGCCCGCGCGAGCTGCCGGTGACCGAGATGGTCGAGCAGCCCGCGAAGGTCATGCGGATCGGCAGCATGATCAAGCAGCTGTTGGAGGAGGTCCGGGCGGCTCCCCTCGACGAGGCCAGCCGGGCCCGGCTGAAGGACATCCACGCCAGCTCGATCAAGGAGCTGGAGCTCGGTCTGGCCCCCGAGCTGGTCGCCGAGCTGGAGCGGCTCTCGCTGCCGTTCACCGAGGACTCGATCCCGACCGAGGCCGAGCTGCGGATCGCGCAGGCGCAGCTGGTGGGCTGGCTGGAGGGGCTGTTCCACGGCATCCAGACCGCGCTGTTCGCCCAGCAGATGGCGGCGCGCGCGCAGCTGGAGCAGATGCGCCGGGCGCTGCCGCCCGGTCTGCACGGCGCGGAGCCGGAGGGCGACGAGCCGGGCGAGGGCCGCGGCATCCGCTCCGGCCCGTACCTGTAGGCCGTATCCGTACCGCCACGGTCCCGCCGGGGCCGTGCGGCACCGGGCGCGGCAGGGCGCCCCGGTGCCGGGAGGACCACCGGCCGGTGCCCGGTCGCGACCTGGACACAGTGTCGGCCCTGGACCGGTCGGCGTCGGCGCGAGCCGATACCCTGGGCCCCTGTCGCAGGCCGGGCGAGCGCCGCGACAGGGGCAGGGCAGGCCAGCGGGCCGGGCCCGCACACGCACGGACGAGACCGAACGTCACGGTCGCGGCGGCAGGGCCGCACCGAGGGGGAGCAGAGGACCATGAGCGAGCACGGCAACGCGGCGGTCGAGGGCTACTCCCTGGGAAACGGGCGGTACGTGCTGCAGCGGGTGCTGGGCGAGGGCGGCATGGCCTCGGTCCACCTCGCGTACGACAGCGTGCTGGACCGGTCGGTGGCGCTGAAGAGCATGCACGCCGAGCTGGGCCGGGACGACTCGTTCAAGGAGCGCTTCCGCCGCGAGGCGCAGGCGGTGGCCCGGCTGGAACACCCCAACATCGTCACGGTGTACGACAGCGGCGAGGACATCGCCCCGGACGGCTCCAGCACCCCGTACATCGTCATGCAGCTGATCGACGGCAAGGGCCTGCGGGACGCCATCAACGAGGCGGTCGCCCAGCAGGGCGCGATCGCGGTCGAGGAGGCGCTGCGGGTCACCGTCGGCGTGCTGAACGCGCTGGAGGCCTCGCACGACATGGGCCTGGTGCATCGTGACATCAAGCCCGGCAACGTCATGTTCGACCGCAAGGGCAACGTCAAGGTCATGGACTTCGGCATCGCCCGCGCGCTGGAGAGCGGGGTCACCTCGATGACCCAGACCGGCATGGTGGTCGGCACCCCGCAGTACCTCTCGCCCGAGCAGGCGCTGGGCAAGCCGGTGGACGCCCGCTCCGACCTCTACTCGGTCGGCGTGATGCTCTTCGAGATGCTCACCGGCCAGCTGGTCTTCGACGGCGACTCGGCCTTCTCCATCGCGTACAAGCACGTCCAGGAGGAGCCGCCGGCGCCGTCCACGCTCAACCCGCGGCTCAGCCCGGCGGTCGACGAGTTCGTGGCCAGGGCGCTGCGCAAGGACCCGGCGCACCGGTTCCCGAGCGCGGCGGCGATGCGCGACGAGGCGGAGCGGCTGATGGGCGCGGCCAAGGGCGGCGGCAGCCCGCTGGCGGCCAGCAACCCGCTGGTGATCACCGACGGGCCGCGCTCGGTGCACGCGGCGCCGCAGGCCCCGAGCACCCCGCAGCCGTTCGCGCAGCCGCAGCAGCCGTTCCAGACCCCGCCGCCGGCCTACCAGGCGCCGCAGACGCCGACGCCGTTCCCGCAGCCGCAGCCGTTCCAGACGCCGCCGCCCGCCTTCCAGGCCCCGCACACCCCGCAGCCGCAGTTCCTCCACCCGCAGGCCCCGCAGGCGCACACCCCGCCGCCGCACCCGATGCCGGCGCCGCCGTTCCAGCCGGCCCCGGCCTCGAACAGCGGCGGCTGCTCGACCGCGCTGGTGATCATCGGCATCATCGTCGGCGTGATCGTGCTGGCGGTCATCATCATCGCGATCGTGGTGAACCGGGCCGAGCGGGACACGAAGTCCGGTCCCAGCTCGCGGGTCTCGGGGCCCACCGCCTCGGTGCTGCACCTGGACGGTCCGGCCGACCGGAATGGCCTGCTCTGACGCGTTCCGTCCGGAATCCGGGTGCCACAGGGGTCGGCCGGAGGCGGTAGCGTTCGGGGATACGAGCGACAGGGCACCGCGATCCGAGCGAAGGCCCGGGGCGAGGAGCGATGGCACAGACGCAGCATCCGGACGACGACGACGGGGCCTGGGCGACCGGTCCGGCCGGCGGGGCCCCGGGGCCCGGGCCCGGTAGCGACGCCGCCACGACCGCGCTCCCGCCGTACGGCGGCGGCCCGCAGACCCCCGGCCGGGGCACCGCGGCCCCGCTGGGCACGGTCGGCGACGGCCGCTACCGGCTGACCCACCGGCTCGGCCGGGGCGGCATGGCCGAGGTGCTGGCCGCCCAGGACGTCCGGCTCGGCCGGACCGTCGCGGTGAAGCTGCTCCGCGGCGAACTGGCGCAGGACGAGATCGCCCGGCTGCGCTTCACCAGGGAGGCGCACGCCGTCGCGGCGCTCAACCACCACGCGATCGTCTCGGTGTACGACACCGGCGAGGAGTACGTCGGCGAGGAGTCGACGCCCTACATCGTGATGGAGCTGGTCGAGGGCCGGACCGTCCGCGAACTGCTGGTGGACGAGGCGGAGCCGCCGGTCGACCAGGCGCTGATCATCATCGCCGGGGTGCTGGAGGCGCTGTCCTACAGCCACCGGCACGGCATCGTGCATCGTGACATCAAGCCGGCCAACGTGATCATCACGACCAACGGCGCGGTCAAGGTGATGGACTTCGGCATCGCCCGGGCGCTCACCGGCACGGCCTCGACGATGACCCAGACCGGCATGGTCATGGGCACCCCGCAGTACCTCTCGCCGGAACAGGCGCTGGGCAAGCAGGTCGACCACCGCTCCGACCTGTACGCGGCCGGCTGCATGCTCTACGAACTGCTGACGCTGCGCCCGCCGTTCACCGGCGACACCCCGCTGTCGGTGGTCTACCAGCACGTCCAGGACCAGCCGGTGCCGCCCTCGCAGGCCAATCCGCGGGTGCCGCCCGGCCTCGACCCGCTGGTGCTGCGCTCGCTGGCCAAGGACCCGGACGACCGGTTCCAGGACGCCGACGAGTTCCGCGCGCACATCGAGCACGCGCTGCGCGAGCTGACCGGCGGCACCGGCGGCTGGGCCGTCGGCGCCGCGGCCGGGGCGGCCGGCGTGCCGGGCCGCGGCGGGCTGCCGGCGGCGGACGAGACGGCGGTGCTCGGGACCGGTGTCCCGGGCGACCCGACGACGGTGCTGCCCTACCAGGTGCCGGGCGGCCCGCACACGCCGGCCTCGCCCTACCCGGCGGCCGGCGGCTCGTACGGGGACGGCGGCGACTCCGGCGGCGGGCACGGGCACGGCTCCGGCCGGCGCGGACCGTGGCGCTGGGTGGCCGGCATCGCGGCGGTGCTGGTCGCGGCCAGTGCCGGCATCGCCCTGGCGCTCAGCGGCGGCGACGACGGCGCGGACGGGAAGCCGGGCGGCACCAGCCCGTCCGCCGGGGTGGTGTCGACGGCGCCGGAGGCCACCACGCCCAGCTCCGGCGGGACGGCGACCTCCAGCCCGACCAACCAGAGCACCAAGCGTCCGCAACAGCCGCAGCAGCCGACCGACAACGGCAACAACAACGGCGGCAACCAGAACCAGCAGCAGCCGAGCCAGCAGACCGGCAAGCACAACACGCCGAGTCCGACGGCGCCGCCGACCACGGCCGGCACCAAGCCGACGACCGAGCCCACGACGCCGACCGGCGCGGCCACCGCCCCGCCGACCAACGCCCCGACCACCGGGACGGGCGGCGGGGCGACGGCTCCGGCCACGCCTTCGGCGACCAACCCGCCCCCGACCGGGGGCAGCGGCGGCACGACCCCGCCGGCGGGCGGCGGCAGTGGCGGGGCCGGCAGCACCAAGCCGCCGGTGCAGCCCCCGACCCAGCCGCCGGCCACCACCGGCTGACCCGTCGGGTCAGTTGGCGAAGGCGTCCAGGACCTGCTCGTACTCCTGGCACCACCACGCCAACTGGCCCGCGGAGGCGGGGTACAGCGGGTCGGCCCGGTGGTCGGCCCGCTGGTAGCGCCACTGGAGCATCCAGAAGTCGTTCAGCCGCTCCCACCAGACCCGGTGCGCCGCGGCCGCCAGGTGCTCCGCGGTGGCGGCGCCGGTGGCCCGGTAGGACTGCGACCAGTGCCGGACCCGGACGAGGTCCAGCACCCCGCTGACGCGGTCGTTGAACAGCAGGGTGGCCGCCCGGACGGCCTCCTCGGCGCGCGGCTGCGGGCCGAGCTTGTCCCAGTCCAGGACGGCGGCGATCCGCCCGCCGCTGTGCAGCAGGTTGAGCCCGTGGAAGTCGCCGTGGGTCCAGCCGGTGGGCGGGGCGGCCTGCGGGAGCGGACGGCGGTGGGCGTGCTCGGTGAGCAGCTCCAGCCGTTCGGTCAGCCGGCGCTCCACCAGGGCGTCCAGCTCGCCGTGCGGCTGGTGCTCGCGGGCCCGGCGGCGCAGCTCGCGGGCGAGCCCGGAGCTGTCGCGCGGGTCCGCGCTGCGGTAGCCGGAGGGTTGTGCGAGGGGAGCGCAGACCTCGTCGAGCGCGCCGTGCAGCCGGCCGAGCAGCGCGCCCAGCTCGGCGCACTGCGGAACTGCCAGCTCGGTGCCGTGCCGGTGCCCGCCGTCCACCCAGGGGAAGAGGGCGAACAGCCGCCCGCCGAACGCGGCGATCGTGGCGGTCCGGCCGGAGAGGGCCAGCGGGGGAGCGACGGGCAGCCCGAGGGCGGCCAGCGCGTCCATCGCGCGGTGGTGGGCGGCGACGGCCTCCCGGCCGGCGGTCGCGGCGTCGACGTAGCACTTCAGGAAGTAGTCGCCGGCCTCGGTGCTGACCCGGTAGCCGCGGTTCAGCAGGCCTTCGGCGACGGGTTCGGCGGTGAGCAGGCGGCCCACCCGGTAGCGGCGCAGGACCTCGGCGAGCGCGGCGCGGGGGACGGGCGGGCTGAGGGTTCCTATCGGGGGCGCGGTGAGGTCGGGACGGGCTGGTGCGAGGGCAAGGGTCTGGCTGAAAGTCACAGCCAGAGGTTAGGACCTCTCGGCGGGGGTCCTTGACAGCTCGTCAGTTCTGTGCATCTGCCCTATCCGTGCTGGTGGTCCGCCTGGTGCCGGGCCACGAAGGCGGCCGCCTGGGTCCGGCGCTCCATCCCCATCTTCGCGAGCAGACTGGAGACGTAGTTCTTCACCGTCTTTTCGGCGAGGTGCAGCTCGTTGCCGATCTGACGATTGGTCATCCCTTCGCCGATCAGGTCCAGGATGCGGCGCTCCTGCTTGGTGAGCTGGGAGAGCCGCTCGTCCTCCTTCTCGCCGCCGTCGCGCAGCCGGGCGAGCACCCGGCTGGTGGCGACCGGGTCGAGCAGCGAGCGGCCGGCCGCGACGTCCCGGACGGCGGTGATCAGGTCGGTGCCGCGGATCGCCTTCAGCACGTAGCCGGAGGCCCCCGCCATGATCGAGTCGAACAGCGCCTCGTCGTCGGAGAACGAGGTCAGCATCAGGCACTTGATCTCCGGCAGCCGGGAGCGGATCTCCCGGCAGACCTCGACCCCGTTGCCGTCCGGCAGCCGGACGTCCAGGACCGCGACGTCGGGGTGGACCGCCGGGATCCTGGTCAGCGCCTCGGCGGCGGTGCCGGCCTCGCCGACCACCTCGATGTCGTCCTCGACCGAGAGGAGTTCGTGGACCCCCCTGCGGACCACCTCGTGGTCGTCGAGGAGGAATACCCTGATCTGTCCCTTATCAGTCACGCGCAAAGCCTCCCATATCACCCTACGAGAGACCTCTCGCCCGCACCGGACCGGGGTCACGATCCGGCCAGAGCGGTCGAAACCGATGCCGGTAACCCCCTTACGCAGGAGCCTCCGCCCGGATAACGTGCGCAGGTGTCCTGAAGGCGACCGAATTGAGAGCTGCGCCACACGCGCGTTTGTAGACCCCGAACAAGTAGGACGTCCTAGCGCAGACGCGCCGAGGGCGGACGCTGGGTAACGTTCTCGTGAGGGACGCCGTCGGAACAGGATCACCACCTGCCCCGCAGTTGGGAGCGCACACCCACGCGCGCCCCGCGAGGCGGTGACCGGACCGGTCACCGGCGACCCCGGGCGGCCGGACAGACCGAGGAGTGAACGTGACCGTCAAAAGCACGGCGAGGGCCCGCAAGAAGGCGGCCCCCGGCGTCCCTGACACCCTCCGCGCCACGGGTAAGGACGCCCAGCCGGAGCTCGTGCAGCTGCTCACCCCGGAAGGCGAGCGGGTCGAGCACCCGGACTTCCCGCTCACCGTGGAGCCGGACGAGCTTCGAGCCCTCTACCGTGACCTGGTGCTGGTGCGCCGGTTCGACGCGGAGGCCACCTCCCTGCAGCGCCAGGGCGAGCTGGGCCTGTGGGCCTCGCTGCTCGGCCAGGAGGCGGCGCAGGTCGGCTCCGGCCGCGCGCTGCGGCCCGGCGACTACGCCTTCCCCACCTACCGCGAGCACGGCGTCGCCTGGTGCCGCGACGTCGACCCGCTGAACCTGCTCGGCATGTTCCGCGGCGTGAACCACGGCGGCTGGGACCCGAACGAGAAGAACTTCCACCTCTACACCATCGTGATCGGCGCGCAGACCCTGCACGCCACCGGCTACGCGATGGGCATCACCAAGGACGGCGCCGACGACGCGGTGATCGCGTACTTCGGCGACGGCGCCTCCAGCCAGGGCGACGTCAACGAGGCCTTCACCTTCGCCTCGGTCTACAACGCCCCGGTGGTGTTCTTCTGCCAGAACAACCAGTGGGCGATCTCCGAGCCCACCACCACCCAGACCCGGATCCCGCTGTACCGCCGCGCCTCCGGCTTCGGCTTCCCGGGCGTGCGGGTCGACGGCAACGACGTGCTGGCCTGCCTCGCGGTGACCCGCTGGGCCCTGGAGCACGCCCGCAGCGGCAACGGCCCGGTGCTGATCGAGGCGTTCACCTACCGGATGGGCGCGCACACCACCTCCGACGACCCCACCCGCTACCGGCTCGCCGAGGAGACCGAGGCCTGGAAGGCCAAGGACCCGATCACCCGGCTGCGCGCCCTGCTGGAGAAGCAGGGGCTGGCCGACGAGGCGTTCTTCGCCTCGGTCGACGCCGAGAGCGAGCAGCTCGGCCTGCGGGTGCGCGAGGGCGTGCGCGGCATGCCGGACCCGGACCCCACCCTGATCTTCGACCACGTCTACGCCGAGCCGCACGCGCTGGTCGATGAGGAACGGGCCGGGTACGTCGAGTACGCGGCCTCCTTCGAGGCGGGGGAGAACCTCTGATGGCCGGTCAGCTCAGCATCGCCAAGGCGCTCAACGAGGCGCTGCGCAAGTCGCTGGAGAGCGACCCGAAGACCGTCCTGATGGGCGAGGACATCGGCAAGCTCGGCGGCGTCTTCCGGATCACCGACGGCCTGCAGAAGGACTTCGGCGAGGGCCGGGTGATCGACACCCCGCTCGCCGAGTCCGGCATCGTCGGCACCGCGATCGGCCTCGCGCTGCGCGGCTACCGCCCGGTGGTGGAGATCCAGTTCGACGGCTTCGTCTACCCGGCCTTCGACCAGATCGTCTCCCAGCTGGCCAAGATGCACGCCCGGGCGCTCGGCCACGTCAAGATGCCGGTCACCGTCCGCATCCCCTACGCCGGCGGCATCGGCGCGGTGGAGCACCACAGCGAGTCGCACGAGGCGTACTTCGCGCACACCGCCGGTCTGCGGGTGGTCAGCCCGTCCAACGCGCACGACGCGCACTGGATGCTGCGCCAGGCCATCGAGTCGGACGACCCGGTGATCTTCCTGGAGCCCAAGCGGCGCTACTGGGACAAGGGCGAGGTCGGCGACGCGGCCGACCTCGGCCTGCACGACGCCCGGATCGTGCGCTCCGGCGCCGATGCCACGCTGATCGCCTACGGCCCGATGGTGAAGGTCTGCCTGGAGGCCGCCGCGGCCGCCGAGGAGGACGGCCGCCGGCTGGAGGTCGTCGACCTGCGCTCGCTCACCCCGGTCGACTTCGCCGCCCTGGAGGAGTCGGTGAAGCGGACCGGACGCGGCATCGTCGTGCACGAGGCGCCGGTGTTCCTGGGCATGGGGGCCGAGCTGGCCGCCCGGCTCACCGAACGCTGCTTCTACCACCTGGAGGCGCCGATCCTGCGGGTCGGCGGCTACTACGCGCCGTACCCGCCGTCCCGGGTCGAGGAGGCCTTCCTCCCCGACCTGGACCGCGTGCTCGACGCCGTCGACCGCGCCTTCGCGTACTGATCCAGGGGAGCGATGATGACCACCGAAGTTCGCTCGCTCCGCGAGTTCAAGATGCCCGACGTGGGCGAGGGCCTCACCGAGGCCGAGATCCTCAGCTGGTACGTCAAGCCCGGTGACACCGTCACCGACGGGCAGGTCGTCTGCGAGGTGGAGACCGCCAAGGCCGCCGTGGAGCTGCCGATCCCGTTCACCGGGGTCGTCGAGCAGCTGTTCTTCCCGGAGGGTGCGACGGTCGACGTCGGCACCGTGATCATCTCGGTCGCGGTGGCCGGCGGGGCGGGGACGCCCGCGGCCGCGCCGGCCGCCCCGGCGCCCGCCGCGGCCGCCGAGGAGGCCGCCGAGCCCGAGCGGCGCGAGGTGCTGGTCGGCTACGGCCCGCGGACCGGCGGCAGCCAGCGCCGGGCCCGCCGCACCACGGCGGCCGCGCCGGCGCCCGTCGCCGCCCCGGTCGCGGCTCCGGCCGCGGTGCCCGCCCCGGCCCCCGCGCCGGTCGCGGTTCCGGCCCCGGCCCCCGCGCCGGCCGTCGCGGTGGGCGGCGACCGGCCGCTCGCCAAGCCGCCGGTGCGCAAGCTGGCCAAGGACCTCGGGATCGACCTGCGGGCCGTCACCCCGACCGGTCCGGAGGGCGTGATCACCCGCGAGGACCTGCACGCCCACGCGGCGGCCGCCGCCGCCCCGGCCGCGGCCCCGTCCCCGGCCGCCGAGCAGGCCGCCGAGCCGGCCGCGCAGCCGGTGGCCGTCCCCGGCGCGGGCGACGTCCGGGTGCCGATCAAGGGCGTCCGCAAGGCGACCGCGCAGGCGATGGTGGCCTCGGCCTTCACCGCCCCGCACGTCACCGAGTTCGTCCAGGTCGACGTCACCCGGACGATGAAGTTCGTCCGCCGCCTCAAGGAGAGCGGCGAGCTGGGCCGGGACGTCCGGGTCAGCCCGCTGCTGCTGGTCGCCAAGGCGCTGCTCACCGCGATCAAGCGCAACCCCGGGATCAACGCCCAGTGGGACGAGGCGGCCCAGGAGATCGTCATCAAGGGCCAGGTGAACCTCGGCATCGCCGCGGCCACCCCGCGCGGCCTGATCGTCCCCAACATCAAGGACGCGGGCGCGAGGAACCTCTCCGGACTGGCGGTCTCGCTCGGCGAGCTGATCGACACCGCCCGGCAGGGGAAGACGGCGCCCGGCGACATGCAGGGCGGCACGATCACGATCACCAACGTCGGCGTCTTCGGCGTCGACAGCGGCACCCCGATCCTCAACCCCGGCGAGGCGGCCATCCTCGCCTTCGGGGCGGTCCGGGAGCTGCCGTGGGTGCACAAGGGCAAGGTCGTCCCGCGCCAGGTCACCACGCTGGCGCTGTCCTTCGACCACCGGCTGGTCGACGGGGAGCTGGGCTCCAAGGTGCTGGCGGACATCGCGGGCATCCTGGAGCAGCCGAAGCGCCTGATCACCTGGGGCTGAGCCGCCCCGGCCACGAGGAAGGGGCCCCGTCCGCGCACCGAGGTGCGGGGGCGGGGCCCCTTCGTGCCGCCGTCCGGGCATCCGATCAGATCGTCGGTATGACTGGTGAGATTCTTGTGGTTCGTCCAGATCGGTGACTTTTTCGCCGTTCGGTGAGGACGACACGCCGGTCCGGGTACGTCTTCGCGTCCACCACCCGGGCGACGCCGGGTGACCGGAACGTCGAGGACGCACCCGTATGCCGCCTGGCAACCCTGGCCGGATCGTCCGGAGTCTGGCCGCGCTCGTGCTGGTATCCACCGCCGTGCTCCCGGCCGCGCTCGAACTGGCCGGGCCCCCGCCGTTCGGGGCGATCGGACCCGGCGCCCCCGCCGACCGCGCGGTGCCGCCGCACACCGCGGTGCAGCACGCCGACCTGCAGACCGCCGGAGAGGCCCCGACCGTCGACATACGGCGCACCGGGGACCCGGCCAACCGGATCACCCTCGTCCTGCTCGGCGACGGCTACACGGCCGGGGAGCAGGACCTGTTCCGGGCGCAGGCGGACCGGGCCTGGCGCGCGCTGATGGACATCGAGCCGTTCCGCAGCTACCAGGGCTTCTTCAACATAAGGCGGGTCGAGGTGGCCTCCGCGGTCTCCGGCATCGCCGAGACCGAGAACCGCGGCCGGCGGCCCGCCACCCCGCTCGGCATGCACTTCTGGTGCGAGGGCACCGCCCGGCTGCTCTGCGCCGACGAGGAGGCGGCCGCCCGCTACGCCGGCCACGGCGACGGCCCGCAGTACCTCATCGCGCTGGCCAACTCCACCGAGTACGGCGGCGCCGGCGGCACCGGGGTGACCACCCTGGCCGGCGGCAGCCCGGACGCCGGGCGGATCATCCAGCACGAGATAGGGCACACCGTGGGGGACCTCGGCGACGAGTACGACAGCGCGCCGGACGACGCCGACTACCCCAACCTCGCCACCGACAACGCCGAGGAGATGCGCCGCAAGCAGACCAAGTGGTGGCGCTGGCTGGGCGCGGAGTCCCCGGACGGCGCCGGGACGATCGGCGCCTACCGCAGCGCCAACGGCATCTACCGGCCCACCCGGGACTCGGTGATGCGCACCCTCGGCGGGGCCTACAACCTGCCCTCCCGGGAGGCCATCATCGAGGAGATCTACCGGCGGGTCAGGCCCGCCGACGACCCGGTGCCGGCGCCCGGCGAGGTCACCGGCCGGCCCCGGCTGGAGGTCCGGCCGCTCCCGCTGGCCGGTGCCCGGCAGCTGCGGGTGGACTGGACGGTGGACGGCGTCCCGGTCGAGCCGCAGGGCGGGGACCGCAACCGGCTGGACACCGCGGCGCTGACGCTGCGGCCCGGGCACGGCGCGACCGTCACGGCCACCGTCCGGGACACCACGGACTGGGTCCGCGACGAGGCCTTCCGGGACCGCTACATGACGCGTTCGGTGTCCTGGACGGTGACCGGCTGAACCCCGCACGGCGGCGCTCCGGTCCGCCCCGGGTCCGTTCCGGGCCCCCGGGCGGACCGGATGGTTCGTACCCGTCCCCCTGACCCTGCCCTGTCCGTCCAATGATGGGATGACTAATCTGGGGCCACTATGACCGTGGAGCCCGCCAGTTCAGTCCGCCCCCTGTCCGCCCCCGCTCCCCGTGCCGGCGCCGGCCCCGCCACCGGCCCCTCCGCCGCCCACCACCCACCGGGTGGCCGGGCCGCCTGGCTCGCCTGGTCCATCGGCGTCAGTGTCTACGTCCTGGCCGTCATCCACCGCACCAGCCTCGGCGTCGCCGGGCTGGACGCCGCCGACCGCTTCGGCATCGGCGCCTCCGCGCTCTCCACCTTCTCGATCCTCCAGGTCCTCGTCTACGCGGCCATGCAGATACCCGTCGGCCTGCTGGTCGACCGGTTCGGACCGCGCCGGGTGCTGCTGCTCGGCGTCGTCCTGCTCAGCGCCGGCCAGCTCGCCTTCGCCTTCTCCGGCTCCTTCGGCCCCGCGCTCGCCTCCCGGGCCGTGCTCGGCTGCGGTGACGCGATGACCTTCATCAGCGTGCTGCGGATCGCCGCCCGCTGGTTCCCCGCCGCCAAGAACCCGCTGGTCGCCCAGCTGACCGGCCTCGCCGGGATGAGCGGCAACCTGGTCACCACCGTCGTCCTCGCCCAGGCCCTGCACAGCGAGGGCTGGACGCCCACCTTCACCGCCATCGCCCTGCTGGGCGTCGCGGTGTTCGCCCTCGTCGCGCTCTTCCTGCGGGAGGCGCCGGACGGGCCGGCCGAGGCGGTGGCACCCGCCGGGCGGCCCCGGCCCGGCATCGGCCGGCAGGTCCGGGAGACCTGGCGGGAGCCGGGCACCCGGCTGGGCCTGTGGATCCACTTCACCACCCAGTTCCCGGGCAACGCCTTCGGCCTGCTCTGGGGCCTGCCCTACCTCGTCGAGGCCCAGGGCATGACCCGCGCCGCGGCCGGCGGGCTGCTGACCCTGCTGGTGCTCTCCAACATGAGCTTCGGCTTCCTCTTCGGCCGCGTCCTGTCCCGCACCGCCCGGGCCCGGATGCCCATCGTGCTCACCGTCATCGGCGCCACCGCGCTGCTGTGGGCGGTGGCGCTCGCCTGGCCCGGCGGCCACCCGCCGCTGTGGCTGCTGGTCGCGGTCGTCCTGGTGATGGGCAGCAACGGCCCCGCCTCGCTCGTCGGCCTCGACTACGCCCGCGCCCGCAACCCCGTCGAACGCCTCGGCACCGCCTCCGGCATCGTCAACATGGGCGGCTTCATCGGCACGATGATCACCCTCTTCGGCATCGGCGTCCTCCTGGACGCCCTCACCCCGGACGGCACCGGCAGCTACGCGGCGAGCGCCTTCCGCTGGGCGTTCTGCTGGCAGTACGTCCCGCTGGTGGTGGGCACCCTGATGATCCTCCGGCTCCGGAAGAAGCTCGCGGCGGCCCCGGCACGGGGCTGCCGGCCCGCGGACGCGCGGTGACCACCGGTGAGGCCGGTGGTCACCGCGCGCCGTCGGCGCCGGCCGGGTCCGTCACGGGGTGACGGAGAAGTTGGCCAGGACGCGGTCGGCCAGCTCCCGGTCCCCCTCGACGGTCACCGGGCCCGGGCGGCCGCGGCCGCAGGCGAGGCGGACGTAGGTCTCCCAGTCGAGGGTGAGCTGGACGTCGGGCGCGATGCTGACGGATTCGTCGACGGTGCCGCGCCCGGCGGAGTCCACCCGCACGGTGCGCAGGAACTCGACGGGGCCGGTGACGTCGACGACCAGCGCGGTGCCCGCCGGGGCGCCGGCCTGGTGGGCGACGGCCTTCGGCAGGGCCTGCAGCAGGACGTCGCGGGCGACCAGGGCCCCGGGGGAGTCGAGGTTGCCGGGGGCGCCCAGGGCGCGGCGGAGGTCCTGCTCGTGCACCCAGACGTCGAAGGCGCGCTGGCGCAGCAGTTCGTAGTACTTGATCTCGCCGCCCTGCGGGCCGCCCGGCCGGCGGACCGGCTCGTTGGGCATCTGCTTGGCGTTCCGCAGCGCGCGGGAGCGGCGGATGATCGTGTACTCCAGCTCGCTGGTCATCTCCAGCGCGGTGTGGCAGCGGCGCTTGTCGACGGGCAGTTCGAGGTAGCGGGCGGCCTCGGTGGTGACGTGGCGCAGGTCGCGGGGGAGGGAGTGGATCGGGCGCGGGTCGCCGAGGAGCTCGGACTCGACGGCGATCACGTGCGAGACGATGTCGCGGACGGACCAGCCGGGGCACTCGGTGGCCCGGTTCCAGGAACCCTCGGGCAGCGGGGTCACCAGTTCGGATATCGCCTCGATGGACCGGGTCCACGCCTCGGTGTAAGCCTGCACGGTCTGGTTGTCCGTCACGGGAATCTCCGGCCCTCCGTCAGCTGCCTTGCCACGCGTGCCCGCGGGTTCCTGGGCGGCCGGGTTGTCCGGCTTCCCGGCGCACACGCTAACCGCACGTTACGCTGCCGGGAGAGAGCAGGGCAGCGCTTTCGGGTGACGATCGTAGGACTCTTGCCGTGGACGGTGGTACTGTGCGCGCTTCATTGATCCAACTCGTGGTCTCCGACGCCGAGCCCCCGGCCGAGCGGCGGGCCCGTGCGGCCGCCCTGGTGCGGGCGCAGCGGGGGGCCGACCTGGTCGTCCTCCCGGAGCTGTGGCCGCTCGGGGGGTTCGCCCACGACCTCTGGTCGGACGGTGCGGAGGCCCTGGACGGGCCGACCTCGGACGCGATGGCGGCGGCCGCCCGCGCGGCGGGGGTCTGGCTGCACGCCGGTTCGATCGTCGAGCGCGATCCGGACGGGCCGATCTACAACACCTCGCTGCTGTTCGCCCCGGACGGCGAGCTGGTGCACACCTACCGCAAGATCCACCGCTTCGGCTTCGACAGCGGCGAGGCGGTGGTGATGGGCGCCGGGCAGGAGATCGTCACCGCGGCCACCGACGTCGGCACGCTGGGCCTGGCGACCTGCTACGACCTGCGGTTCCCGGAGCTGTTCCGGGCGCTGCTGGACGCGGGCGCGCAGGTGCTGGTGGTGCCGGCGGCCTGGCCGGAGCGGCGGCGGGAGCACTGGACGCTGCTGAACCGGGCGCGCGCGGTGGAGGAGCAGGCCTACGTGCTGGCCTGCAACACGGCGGGGACGCACGGCGGGGTCGAGCAGGCCGGCCACAGCATCGCGGTGGACCCGTGGGGCCGGGTGCTGGCCGAGGCGGGGGCGGGGGAGGAGGTGCTGACCGTGGAGTTCGACCCGGCGGAGGTCGCGAAGGCGCGTGCCGAGTTCCCGGTGCACCGGGACCGCCTGCTGGGGATCCCGGCGCCGGTCCAGCGCTGACGGGGCGGTTCGGAGAGCGGTCGGGAGGGCGGTCGGGAGGGCCGGGACGAGGGGGCGGGACGAGGGGGCGCGCCGGGACGTATGGGGGGCTTGTACACGTCGGTGTCCTTTTTGAGAAGATGAGCCCCCGTCGTGTTACCAGCCCGTACGTCGCCGGTCTGTCCCCGTCAGGCCGTCCAGCCCGCCCGAGGAGGTCGCGCGCATGTTCGGCACCGACGCGGGCGACCCCCGCCCCGTCATCCAGCGCAACAGCCTGCGCGAGCAGATAGCCGGCGCGCTGCGCGAGGAGATGATGGCCGGCCGGCTGGCGGCCGGGCGGAACTTCACCGTCAAGGAGATCGCCGAGCTGTACGGCGTCTCGGCGACCCCGGCCCGGGAGGCCCTGGTCGACCTCTCGGCGCAGGGGCTGCTCCGGGCCGAGCACCACCGCGGCTTCACCGTTCCCGAGTTCGGCTGGGACGACTTCCGGGAGATCTTCGAGTCCCGGGTGCTGATCACCGACAGCTACTTCCGGCGGCTGGCCGTCGAGGCCGGCCGGCACGACGACAGCCGGATGAGCTCGCTGCGCCGCCGGGCGGACGCGGCGCTGCGGGCGTCCCGGGCGGGGAACCTGGACGTCATGGTGGGCTGCGACCGCCGGTTCTGGCAGGAGGTCGGCGGGCTGCTCGGCAACCGCCGGATCGCCGAGTACCTGGACTGGCTGCGGGTGCAGTCGTGGATGTTCGCCGCGCGCTACCTGCGGACGCTGCCCGAGCTGGCCGGGGTCTGCTGGGACGGCCACCTCGACCTGGTGGACGCGATCGAGGCGCGCGACGTGCCGCGCGCCCACCGGATCATCTGCGAGTACGACCTCTTCACCGCCGGGCTGCTGGCCGAGCTGGCCGGCCAGCCGGTCGAGTCGGTGGGGGTGCTGCCGCTGCTGACCGGGCACGCGTCCGCCGCGCCGGGCGGCCAGGACGCCGCGGCCGCGCCGCCCGACGCCCCGGGGGACGCCGCGCCGGGGAAGACCGGGGCGGGCACCGGTCCCGGCGCCGCCGAGGCGCCCGGTCCGGGGGAGCCCGCCCGACCGGCGGAACCGGGCCGCGCGGGCGGCGGCGCCCGGGGGCGGGACCGCGAGATCGGCCGCGAGCTGGGCCGCGAACTGGGCCTGGGGCTCGGCCTGGTGCCGCAGCCGCGCGCGGTGCCGTACGGGCGGTTCGGCCGCCGGCCGGCCGGCTCGCCGCCGGACCAACTGCCCGGGGGACGGCCCGATCCGCATCGCTCGCCGGGCCGGTAGGGTGGGCGGTCGTCCGTCCCGGCCGCCCGTCGTACCGGCCGTCCGGGCACCGACCCGCCCATCCGCCGTCCGCCGCCGCGCGGCCGGTCCCCCGCGTCCGGAGAGGAAGAGCCGGCCATGGCCTGCGACCTCTGGCTCGTCCCGCTGGTGGACGTTCTGAGCCACAGCCCCGACAACCCCTTCCGGGACGACCTCGCGCTCTACAACCAGGTGCTGGCCTCCCGCGGGCTGCCCGAGATGCCGGTGTACCGGTACGTGCCGGGGCTCAGCGGGGCGGTCGAGCCGATAGCCGCGTTCGACTACGACTCGCTGCACTTCCTGCGCCGGGCCTACCTGCTGGGCCTGACCGGCCTGGACATCACGCCGGTGGACGCGCTCGGCGGCGACTACGAGCAGCTGCTGGAGATGTTCGAGAGCAGCGCCGAGCAGTCGCACCTGGTCTGGCACTTCGACCACGCCGGCGCCTACGTGCCGATCGAGTTCGCCGCCCCGCTGGTGGAGGAGTCGCTGCTCGCCGCGGGCGGCCCGCTCGGCTCCAGCCACGGGCTGCTGCGCGAGCTGCAGGCCGTCGCCCCGGCGCTGGGCATCGACCCGCTCGCCCCGCCGGCGCCGACCAGGCCGCTCGGCCCGACCGGCCTGGAGCAGCCGTTCGGCCCGCCGCTGGACGACCTGCACCCGTTCGCCCGGGAGCGGCACGCCTGGGCGGGCCTGTACGCGGCGGCGACCCGGAGCCTGCACCAGGGCTCCATGATCGTCTTCGCCTGAGCCTCCCGGGCCCCCGTGGCCCTCCGGAGCCCCCGGGCCGCCCGTTCCCGGGCCCGCCGCGCCCCTCCCTACCGCAGCGGGCCCTCCGGCGGCCGCTGGCGCGGCATGGTGGGCCTGGTCCCCGGCGGCGGCAGCACCCGCACCTGGGCACCGACGCCCGGCTCGCTGCGCCCGCCCCAGCTGCCGGCGGCCTGGGTGGGCAGCCGGGTCATCCCGGCCCGGAACTCCAGCATCCACTCCGAGGTCTCGGTGCGGACCATGTCCGAGACGTCCTCGCAGAACCGCCGCAGCACCCCGAGGCACCGCTCGGCGGCCTCGCCCGCGGTGCCCTCGGTGGGGCCGAGCACCTCCCGGACGCACTCCGAGGCCCAGTCGAACTGGAAGGCCTCCAGCCGGCGCTGCAGCGCCTGCCCGGTGGAGACGTCGCGCATCCAGCCGGAGGTCAGCCCGAACACCCGGTCCGCGCCGTAGCAGCCGGCGGCCAGCGCCAGCCCCACGAAGCCCCAGTCGGTGGCGTGGGAGACGGTCCCGGTGAGGCCGACCAGCGGCGCGGTGACCCCGCCGGCCGCGAAGCCGGCCGAACCGAACCGCAGCAGCCGGGCCCAGCGGCGCTTCCAGACCCGGTCCCTGCGGTACCACTCGATGGCCTCGACCGCCCGCTCCTCGGACCAGCGGTACAGCTCCTCCAGCCGCTCGGCGGGCTCGCCCCAGTCCCCCAGGGGGAACTGTCTGGTGCTCAGATCGGACCGGCGACGGGTGGAGGCCCGGCGCGCCACGGTCGTGGCGGGCTGGTCCTCCTCGCCGATCTCCTTGCCCCAGGCACTCTCCTCGGGCTGCATTTCCGGCTGGCTCACCTGTGGGGCTCCCTGTGGCGGGCGGACTGCTGGTCTGGCTGGTTCCGACTCTGCGCGGACCGACGTGTCCACGGCCTGACGGCTCGTGGAACGACGGACAACGCGGCGGCCACACCGCCGTTCCGGGGCGTTCCGCGGGTGCCCGGGGCGGCGTCACCGACGGCTGCCGGTGGTGGTCCAACAGCACTTCTTACCGCCAAATGGCTTACCGTGTGGGCGCTTCGCCAATGATCGTTACCGGATTCGGCCAATGGATCCCGAGGTGGGAGGGTTGCGGCGGTCGGCGGGATTTCACCCGTCCGAGCGAGGGTTCGGTGACCCGCTGTCCTGACCCGGACACCGCACGGCGATCATCGGCTCCCGGAGCTGGAGGTTCCTCCGAGGCCGTGCGTGTACCGGACCCCCGCGGCTGTCTCTTCCTACGGGACCGGAGAGCGGCCGGAACCGGCCACCGGCTACCCTTGCCCAGCGTGAAGGTCCTCGTCATCGGCGGCGGCGCCCGCGAACACGCCCTGTGCCGCTCTCTGTCCCAAGATCCCGCCGTGACCGAGCTGCACTGTGCCCCGGGCAACGCCGGGATCGCACAGGTGGCGACGGTCCACCCGGTCGACCAGCTGGACGGCGCGCAGGTCACCGCGCTCGCCGGCGGGCTCGGCGCCGAACTGGTCGTGGTCGGCCCGGAGGCCCCGCTGGTCGCGGGCGTCGCCGACGCCCTGCGCGCGGCCGGCGTCGCGGTGTTCGGCCCGTCCGCCGAGGCCGCCCGGCTGGAGGGCTCCAAGGCGTTCGCCAAGGACGTCATGGCCGCCGCCGGGGTGCCCACCGCCCGCTCCTACGTCTGCACCACGCCCGCCGAGGCCGCCGAGGCGCTGGACGCCTTCGGCGCCCCGTACGTGGTCAAGGACGACGGCCTGGCCGCCGGCAAGGGCGTCGTGGTCACCTCCGACCGCGACGAGGCGCTGGCCCACGCCGCCGCCTGCGGCCAGGTGGTGATCGAGGAGTACCTGGACGGCCCCGAGGTCTCGCTGTTCGCGATCACCGACGGCACCACCGTCCTGCCGCTCCAGCCGGCCCAGGACTTCAAGCGCGCCCTGGACGGCGACCAGGGCCCCAACACCGGCGGCATGGGTGCCTACTCGCCGCTGCCTTGGGCGCCCGAGGGCCTGGTCGAGGAGGTCCTGGAGACCGTCCTGCAGCCGACCGTGGACGAGCTGCGCCGCCGCGGCACCCCGTTCTCCGGCCTGCTCTACGCGGGCCTGGCGCTGACCTCGCGCGGCACCCGGGTCATCGAGTTCAACGCCCGCTTCGGCGACCCGGAGACCCAGGTCGTGCTGGCCCGGCTGCGCACCCCGCTGGCCGGCGTCCTGCACGCCTCGGCGACCGGCACGCTGGACCAGCTGGAGCCGCTGCGCTGGGACGAGGGCGCCGCGGTCACCGTGGTGATCGCCGCCGAGGGCTACCCGGCGGCGCCGCGCACCGGCGACCCGATCGAGGGCCTGGCCGAGGCGGAGGCCGCCGACGGCACCGCCTACGTGCTGCACGCCGGGACCAGGGCGGCCGAGGACGGCCGGGTGCTCAGCGCGGGCGGCCGGGTGCTGTCGGTCACCGCGACCGGTGCCGGGCTCGCCGAGGCGCGCGAGCGGGCCTACCGGGCGGTCGAGCGGATCTCGCTGCCGGGCGGCCAGCACCGCGGCGACATCGCGCTGAAGGCCGCGCAGTAGCGGCCGCGCACCCCCCTCATCCCCCTCCGGGCCCCCGGCGAGCGATCCGCGCGCCGGGGGCCCGGGCGTTCCCGGCCCGGGTGCGACCCCCGGCGCACCCCGCGCACCCCCGCGAGCGCCGCGGACAACCCCCATGGACGCAGCCCCGCCCGGCGTTTCGGGGGCCGGGCGGGCCGGAGCAGCTCAGGGCGCAGGCACACCGTTCGGCGGCCGGAATCCAGCCCATCGAGTGACAGCGGCCGCATCCGGCTGACGTAACCGGGTGCCCGGCCTTATGGTGCGCTGGACCACGGCACCACAGGTCGGGCCGCTACCGCCCGCCGCCGGGTAGCGGCGGTCGCGCGGGGGGATGCTGGACGGCGTCCGGCCGGACCGGACACGCCCGGGCCGTCCGACACCGCCCCGGGGGGTCGTCCGGAATCCGGGCGGCGTCACCGGGACGAGTGGTACCGGGGCGATCCGGAACACCCACCCGGACACGGGCGTCGAAAATGTCAGAAGCGCCACGCAGCATGGACGACCGGGGCTCGGCCGCCGCCGTTTCCCGGTCGGAACTGATCGTTTCGAATCGGCTCAGGGGCCCGTCGCCGGGCGCCCGAGGGCTCCGAAGGGGGTGCCGCACCGTATGGCCGCTGTCGACACCGCGCGCGCTCACGCCCAGGCGGTCCTGCGCATCCGGGGACTCGCCCTGGCCGCCGCCGCACTGCCCGCCGCCGCCGCGGTGGTGCTGCTCGCCGGCCGGTTCACCGGCCGGCTCGGCGCCCCCGGCTCCCCCGACGCCGCCGGCTGGGACGCCGCCCGCTGGACGGTCTGCGCGGTGGCCGCGCTCACCCTGCTGGTGGCCGGAGCGGCCGCCCGCCGGTACCGCCGGGCCGTCCCGCCGCAGACCCCGGCCGTCCCGCTCGGCCGCACCCAGGCCCCCGAGCTGTACCGGCTGATCGACGACCTGGCCGACCGGCTGGAGGTCCCCGCGCCGTCCGCCGTGGCGCTCACCCCGGACTGCGACAGCTGGCTGGAGGACGTCCCCGCGCCCCGGCCCCGCCGCCGGGCCCGCGGCGACGGCGGGGAGCCGCCCGCGCCGGTCCTGGTGATCGGCTCGCCCTTCCTGTGGTGGATGCGGGCCGGCGAGCTGCGCGCCCTGCTCGCCCCGGTGGTGGCCGGGACCGCGCCCGCCGCCGACCCCGACATCGCCGCCGCCCGCCGCTTCCTGCGGGCCCTGGACGCCAGCCTGGACGACGGCCCGGTCCCCGCCCCGGCCGGTGCCCCCGGCGGCCCGCGCCCGTCCCGGCGCGGCCCGGCCGCGCTGACGGACCGGATCACCGACCGGATCACCCGCCGGCTGCTCGGCGTCTGCCGCGAGCACGCCGCCGAGCTGGAGCGGTCCGTCGCAGGCTGGGCCTCCGAACAGGCCCGCGGCGTCGACTACGGCCTGCGGATCGCCGCCCAGGAGCAGGTCGGCCTCGCCTACGCGGGCTGGGACCGGCTGCTCACCCGGGTCGCGCTGCCCGCCTGGCGGCTCGGCCGGCACCCCGCGCACCTCAACGCGGGCGTGGCCGCCGCGCTCACCGAACTCTCCCGGCGCGACCGGCTGGCCGACGGCTACGGCAGCCGGCTCGGCGACCGCCCGGCCTGCGACCTGCTGGAGGAGCCCGGCGCGGTGGACGCCGCGGTCTCCCGGCTCGCCGCCGAGCTCTTCTTCGGCGCGCCCGCCTCCGGCGGCTGGCGCGAGCTGGAGTGGACCGACTACCCGGCCGAGGTGGTGGACGCCGGCTGGCGGGCCCGCGCCGCCGCCCTGCAGTCCGCCCTGGACCTGCTCGCCCCGCAGTCCCGCCCCGGCGCCCCGACGCTGACCCGGCTGCTGGGCCGGCTCGCCGACGGCGACGGCGAGCGGCTGGCCGCCGCGCTCGCCGCCCGGCCGGCCCGCACCGCCGCGCCCGCCCCGCTGCTCGAACCGGTCCGCACCGGGCGGGACGTGCTGGTCGAGCACGTCACCGCGATGGTCTGCTGCGCCGCCGTGGACACCGCGGGCGCCGTCCCCGGGCTGGACTGGCTGGACGGACCGGTGCTGCTGCTCGGCGGGGTCCGCCGCACCGACCTCGCCGAACCGGTCGCCCAGGCCGTGGAGCAGGGCCAGGACGGGCCGCTGCGGGCGTGGCTGGACGCCGCCGACGTCCGGCTGGAGAAGCCCGTCCGGCTCTGACCGGCGCCCCCGGGAGGGGCGCGAACCCCCTCCGCGAGCGCCCCCGGCCGGACCGGCCGCCCCGGGTCTTCGCAGGCCGGAGGCCCTCCCCCCGGCGGGCCGCAAGATTCCCGCCACTAGTTGCTACCGTAGGGTGACGCAGCGCCAGCACGGTGTGGTGTATTTGTCCGCACGCACATGCGGGAGGCACATGCCGGCCCGGCGGAGGTGCACCTGGGAGGGGCGCGCGTGGGGACCGAAGTCAACCGCCGCTGGGAGTCCGGGACGCACGCGCACAGCGTCTCCGACCCCTTCGGCCAGGGCCCGCTGCCCTGGCTGCGCAGCCCGGACCAGTACCTCGCCGGTACCGAGGGCGACGTCCCCTGGTACGTCTCGGTGGACGCCCCCGGGCAGCGCCCGCTCGCCGCCGGGGTGCGCGGCAAGCCCCCGGTCGGCACCCCGCTGAGCGCCAACGACGAGGAACAGCAGATCAAGGGCTTCGCCTCGGCCGGCGTGGTGCGCCCCGGCGGCTCGGTGGACCTGCGGGTCACCGTCAACCCGCCCCGCGAGTTCACCGTCGACGTCTACCGGATCGGCCACTACGCGGGTGACGGCGCCCACCACATGACGTCGAGCCCGCTGATCGCCGGCATGGTCCAGCCCGCCCCGATGGTGGCCGGCCGGACCGTCTCCTGCCACCACTGGTGGCACACCTGGCGGCTGCAGATCCCCCGGCACTGGCGGCCCGGCGCGTACGTCGCCGTGCTCACCACCGCCGACATGCTGCACCGCAGCCACATCCCCTTCACCGTCCGCGACCTCGACGACCACGCCCGCGCCGCCGAACTGCTGCTGGTGGTCCCCGACGTCACCTGGCAGGCGTACAACCTCTTCCCCGAGGACGGCCGCAGCGGCGCCAGCCTCTACCACGCCTGGGACGGCGGCCTGCTGGTCGGCGAGACCGAGGCGGCCGTCACCGTCTCCTTCGACCGCCCGCACGCCACCGCCGGGCTCCCGCTGCACGTCGGCCACGCCTACGACTTCATCCGCTGGGCCGAGCGCTACGGCTACGACCTCTCCTACGCCACCGCCACCGACCTGCACGCCGGACTGGTCGACGCCTCCCGGCACCGGGCACTGGTCTTCCCCGGCCACGACGAGTACTGGTCCGAGCCGATGCGCCGCGCCGTCGAGGGGGCCAGGGACGGCGGCACCTCGCTGGTCTTCCTCTCCGCCAACACCATGTACTGGCGGGTCGAACTGAGCCCGGGACCGTCCGGCGAGCCCAACCGGATGCTCAACTGCCGCAAGCGCCAGAAGGTCCGTCCCGACAACCCGGCCGCCGGGGCGCCCGGCGCCGCCAGCGCGCTGTGGCGCGACGCGGGCGAGCCGGAGCAGCACCTGCTCGGCCTCCAGTACTCCGGCCGGGTCGCCACCGCCGTCCCGCTGGTCGCCCGGCACACCGCGCACTGGTTCTGGGCCGGCACCGGCCTCCAGGAGGGCGACGGCCTGCCCGGACTGGTGGCCGGCGAGGCGGACCGCTACTTCCCCAAGGTCGCCCTGCCCGGGCACACCGAGCGGGTGCTGCTCGCCCACTCCCCGTACCAGGACCCGGCCGGGCGCACCCGCTACCAGGAGACCTCGCTCTACCGGGCGCCCAGCGGCGCCCACGTGTTCGCCGCCGGCACCTTCGCCTGGTCGCCCGCGCTGGACCGCCCCGGCCACACCGACGAGCGGATCCAGCGCGCCACCGCCAACCTGCTGGACCGCCTCTGCAAGAACGGCTGAACGGCCCTCGGACCGGCGCGCGCGGGTGGTCATGACAGACTCGACCCCAGTGACCTCCCCTTTCGCGCCGCACCGCCCGCGAACGACCCCTGAGGACTGAGACGACCTTGAGCGGATTTGTCACCAAGCCCGAGCCGGTCCAGGTGCCCGGCCTGGTCCACCTGCACACCGGCAAGGTGCGCGACCTGTACCGCACCGAGTCGGGTGACCTCGTGATGGTCGCCAGCGACCGCACCTCCGCCTACGACTGGGTGCTGCCCAACGAGATCCCGGACAAGGGCCGGATCCTCACCCAGCTCTCGCTGTGGTGGTTCGAGCGGATCGCGGACATCGTGCCCAACCACGTGATCTCCACCGAGGTCCCGGCCGGCGCCCCGGCCGACTGGAAGGGCCGCACCCTGGTCTGCCGCAGCCTGGACATGGTCCCGGTGGAGTGCGTGGCCCGCGGTTACCTCGCCGGCTCCGGCCTGGAGGAGTACCGCGCCTCCCGCACCGTCTGCGGGATCGCCCTGCCCGAGGGCCTGGACGACGGCTCCGAGCTGCCCGCCCCGATCTACACCCCGGCGCTCAAGGCCGAGGTCGGCGAGCACGACGAGAACGTCCCCTACGAGGAGACCGCCCGCCGGATCGGCGCGGAGCTGGCCGCCCAGCTGCGCCAGACCACCCTGGCCGTCTACTCCCGGGCCCGGGACATCGCCCGCGAGCGCGGCATCATCCTGGCCGACACCAAGTTCGAGTTCGGTCTGCTGGACGGCGAGCTGGTGATCGGCGACGAGGTGCTGACCCCGGACTCCTCGCGCTTCTGGCCGGCCGACGCCTGGGAGCCGGGCCGTCCGCAGCCGTCCTTCGACAAGCAGATCGTCCGCGACTGGCTGACCTCCCCGGCCTCCGGCTGGGACCGCCGCAGCGAGCAGCCGCCGCCGCAGCTGCCCGCCGAGGTGACCGAGCGGGTCCGCGCCAAGTACGTCGAGGCCTACGAGCGGCTGACCGGCCTCAGCTGGGCCTGAGGCCCCGGCGGAGCGCCCGCGGACCCGGCGGTCAGATCCAGCCGTGTTCGCGGGCGATCCGCACCGCCGCGTGCCGGTTCTCCGCGCCCAGCTTGGCCGCGGCCGCGGACAGGTAGTTGCGGACGGTGCCCTGGGAGAGCGCGGCCCGCTCGGCGATCTCGGCGACCGAGGTGCCGTCCGCGGCGAGCTCCAGCACGTCCGTCTCACGCGGGGTCAGCGGGCTCTCCCCGGCGGCGATCGCGTCCGCCGCCAGCTCCGGGTCCACGTACCGGCCGCCGGCCCGCACGGTCCGGATGATCCCGGCGAGGTCGGCCGCCGAGACGGTCTTCGGCAGGAAGCCCCGGACGCCCACCTCCAGCGCCCGCTTCAGGTACCCCGGGCGGCCGTGGCCGGTGACGATCATGCAGCGGCAGTCCGGCAGCAGCGCGCGCAGGCTGGTGGCCACCTCGATGCCGTCCAGGCCGGGCATCTGCAGGTCGAGCACCGCGATGTCCGGCCGGTGCGCCTGGGCCATCGCCACCGCCTCCGGGCCGGAGGCGGCCTGGGCGACCACCGCGATGTCCTCCTCCAGCGCGAGCAGCGCGGCCAGCGCGCCGCGGATCAGGTGCTCGTCGTCGGCGAGCAGGACGCGGACGGGCGCGGTGTCGGTCATCGGCGGGGCCTTCCGTACGGCGGTTCTCAGAGCGGGACGCTGGCGAGCAGCCGGAAGCTGCCGGGTGCGGCCTGCGGGAGGGTCAGCTCGCCGTCGTGGGCGGCGAGCCGCTCGCGCAGTCCGCGCAGGCCGGTGCCGCTGCCCTGGGAGGGCAGCGGCACGGCCGGCACCCCGTCATTCTCCAGCTCCAGCACCGCCCGGCCGTCCTCCTTGCGCAGCCGGATCGCGCAGCGGGCCGCCTCGCTGTGCCGCAGGACGTTGGTGGTGGCCTCGCGGATCACCCAGCCGAGCACCGACTGGACCTGCGCCGGCAGCCGGTCGGCGTCCTCGCCGAGGTCGATCTCGCAGGCCACGTCCGCGGAGCGGAGCACCGCGCGGGCGCCGATCGCCTCCGCGTGGAGGTCCGCCGTGCGGTAGCCGCGGACCACGTCGCGGACCTCGCGCTGGGACTCCTGGGCGATCTGCTGCACCTCGGCCATCTGGTCGGCGGCCTCCGGACGGCCGCGCCGGGCCAGCTGGACGGCCAGCTCGCTCTTCAGGGCGATGGTGGTGAGGTTGCGGCCCATCACGTCGTGCAGGTCGCGGGAGAACCGCAGCCGCTCCTCGGCGACGGCCAGCCGGGACTGCGCCTCGCGGGCGGCGTCCAGCTCCCAGACCACCGACTGGAGCCAGGCGAAGCTGCGGCAGCTGCACCCGATGAAGAACATCACCAGCGCGCAGCCGGTCAGGAGCCCCAGGCACGTCCCCGGGGTGGCGCCGGTCAGCAGCATCGCGGGGAGGACGGCCAGCAGGCCGGCGGCCCCGGCGAGGGCGGCCCGGCGCGGGGGCAGCCCGACCGAGGCCGGACCGAAGGCGGAGAACAGGATGGTGGTGGTGACCGGGAGGGTGAAGACCACGGACTCCGTGCCGGAGGCCGCGCCGACCCGGGGGCCGAGCAGCAGCACCGCCCAGCTGCCGGCCACCGCGACGCCGCCGGCGAGGGCGAGCCAGCGCAGGTGGTCGGTGGGCCGCTTCAGGTAGTGGTCCAGCGAGGTGCGGTAGGCCCGCAGGGTGACCAGGGTCTGCGCGAATCCGAGCAGCAGGGCGACCCGGGCGGCCGGGTGGGTCCGGTAGTCCGGGTCGGACAGGTTGATCAGCAGTCCGATCGGCAGCGGGGCGAGCGCCATCAGGTAGAGCGACCAGCGGAGGTAGAGCTCCGAGCGCTGGGGCTTGGAGGAGCTCTTCCACGCGCGCACCGGATTCGCGACGCCCATCTGTCCTGCTCCCCGTTCGATCATGATCGTGCTGCTGCCTTCCTATCAGAGGTGGAGCAGGGGTGTGGACCTTAGGTTCGAAAAGAACCGGGCCGCCCGTGCGGGCGGCCCGGGGCCGGGTCAGCGGCGCGGCTCCCAGCGGAAGTAGCGGACGGCGCCCCAGACCGCGAGGGCGAGCCAGATGGAGCCGGTGACCAGGTGCGGGGCGGCGGTGGCCCAGGTGCCGGCGAAGCCGGTCGGGGCGGCGGAACCGTCGGTGCCGAACCAGCCGACCCGGACCAGCTGGAAGGCCGGGGTGGTGGGCAGCAGCCGGCAGATGTCGGCGAGCCGGTCGGGCATGACCTCCAGCGGGATGAACAGGCCGGAGCCGAACTGGGTGAGCAGCAGGACCGGCATGGTGGTGATGCCGGAGCTCTCCACGGTGCGGGTGAAGGCGCTGGAGACGGCGGCCAGCGCCATCAGGGTCGCGACGACCAGGGCCAGGCCGACGGCCAGCAGGACCGGGTTGGCCGGGGCGGTGAGGTCCAGGGCGGTGGCGCCGACGACGCCGATCACGGTGCACATCACCAGGGCCAGGCCGACCGAGGGGACGGCGGTGCCGGCCAGGATCTCCAGGTCCCGGGCCTCGCCGGTGCGCAGCCGCTTGAGCACCAGCTCGCCGCGGCGGGCCACGTAGGCGGCGGTGAGGTTGTAGTAGACGACGAACGCCAGCACCATCCCGACCGCGCCGTTGACCAGCAGCGAGTCGACGTCGAGGCCGGGGTTGCCCTCGGCCTGCTGGGTGAGCACGTTCTGCAGGCCGAAGATCAGGAGGAGCGGCAGCAGCACGGCGGTGAACAGGGCGGTCCGGTTGCGCAGCAGCAGGATGCCCTCGGCCCGGCCCAGGGCGAGCAGCCGGCGGACGGTGGTGCTCTTCGGCCCGGTGGTGGTGGCGGTGGCGGTGGCGGTGGTCATCGGGCGAGTCCGATCAGCTTGCGGCGGGCGGGGGGAGCGGCGGGGGAGTCGGCCGGGGGCTGGTGGGCGGCCTCGGCGGCGATGGCCAGGAAGGCCTGCTCCAGCGAGGCGCTGCGGGCGTCGAGGGCGCCGAGGGCGATGCCGTGGTGGCCGGCCCAGCCGAGCAGGTCGGTCAGCGTCGCCTGGAGGTGCGGCGTGCGGACGGTGACCTTGCGGCCGTCGGCGGTGACGGTGGCCCCGGCCAGCGGCGGGATCGAGACGCCGGTGAACTCGGGCAGCTCGAAGGAGATCTGCGACGGCCGCCCGGCGATCACCTCGGCCACCGTGCCGGCGGCGACGATCCGGCCGCCGTGCATGATCGCCAGCCGGTCGGCGAGCTCCTCGGCCTCCTCCAGGTAGTGCGTGGTGAGCAGCACCGTGGTGCCCTGGGCGCGCAGCTCGCGGACCAGCCGCCAGACGGCGGCGCGGGCCTCCGGGTCGAGGCCGGTGCTCGGCTCGTCCAGGAACAGCACCTCGGGCCGGCCGAGCAGGGCCATCGCGAGGTCGAGGCGGCGGCGCTCGCCGCCGGAGAGCTGCTTGACCCGGACGTCGCGGCGGTGGCCGAGGTCGACCAGCTCCAGGGCCTCGTCCAGCGGGCGGGCGTGGCTGGTGGCGCCGGCCCAGGCCCGGCCGGTCTCGGCGACGGTGAGGTCGCCGGGGAAGCCGCCCTCCTGGAGCATGATGCCGATCCGGGAGCGGACGGCGGCGCGCTCGCGGTACGGGTCGCGGCCGAGCACCCGGACCCGGCCGTCGGTCGGGGCGGCGAGGCCCTCGATCAGCTCCATGGTGGAGGTCTTGCCGGCCCCGTTGGTGCCCAGCAGGGCGAAGAGCTCACCGCGGCCGACGGTCAGGTCGACGCCGCGGACGGCGTGGTAGCGGCTGCTGCCGGTGCCGTAGTGGCGGTGCAGGCCGGTGACCTCGATCACGTCGTCGCCGGTGCGGTGGGGCTGGCTCGTTTCCATGCCTCAAGCCTCCCGTCGCCGGGCGGCCGGGGGCAGTGCGCGGCCTCATGAGAACCCGGTGCGGATCCACGGGTCCGCGATGACAAATGTCATGGGGCGGGAGGGGAAAACGCCGAAGGGCCCTCTCGATCGAGAGGGCCCTTCGTACTGGAGCGGACGACGAGATTCGAACTCGCGACCCTCACCTTGGCAAGGTGATGCTCTACCAACTGAGCCACGTCCGCAGGGTGGAACTATGCAATTGTGCTGTGCTCGCGCACTGCGAGCGGACGACGAGATTCGAACTCGCGACCCTCACCTTGGCAAGGTGATGCTCTACCAACTGAGCCACGTCCGCACGGTGCCTGGTGGGGCACCGGCCGCCTTCCCGGATCTCTCCGTTGCGGCGACGAGGAATACTCTACAGCATCCGAAGGGGTGGTCGTCCCGCCGCTCGGGCGCGGGCGGGACGACCGGTGCCCGCGGGTGTTCAGTTCGCCTCGGCGAACGCCTCGTACACGTGCTTCGGGATCCGGCCGCGGGCCGGCAGCTCCATGCCGCGGGACTGGGCCCAGGCGCGCACGGCGGCCGGGTCCGGGGTGAGGGCGGTGCGCCGGAAGGACTTCCCGGTGCGGCTCTGGCGGCGGCCGGCGGCGACGAACGGGGCGAGGGCCTCCCGCAGCTTTTCCGCGTTGTCCACGGACAAATCGATCTCGTACGACTTCCCGTCCACGCCGAAGTGGACCGTTTCCGCGGCGGCGCCGCCGTCCAGGTCGTCGGAGAGCGTGACAACTACACGCTGAGCCATGGGTGTCAATCCTCTCGGGCAATTCGGCCGACAAGGACGCGGGCGCGCCCCCGGGCCTGATGTGCACCTATCGCGCGGGTGCATACGGGCAGGCCGGATGGCCGTGCCGGATACGCAGCACTCGCCGCGGCAGGTGGCCCTATTCTGCACCCGAAGCGGGGAGAAATCGAAGAGTCCGGCTTTCTTTTCCGGATATTCACGTGTCTTCGCCGGGGCGCCGGATACCGGGTGCACCCGGCTGGCCGATCTGTCCGGAGTGCCGGTATTCGGGTGCTCTTCGGCCGTTCCCGCGGGGGCCGCGGAATCCGGCGAAAAGGGGCGTACGGCGGGGGGTCCCGGGGGGACGCGGGCCTTGCGGCGTAAGGGTCGTGGGTCTACGCGCGTCACTACGCCCGGCCAGCAATCCTGCCCGAAACCCCCGGTAGTCTGGAGTTCCCCCGCCTCACGAAGACACCACCGGGAGTGCCAGTGGCACGCGTCGTAGTCGACGTCATGCTCAAGCCGGAGATCCTCGACCCCCAGGGACAGGCGGTGCAGCGCGCACTGCCCCGTCTCGGATTCACCGGGATCGCCGACGTCCGCCAGGGCAAGCGTTTCGAGCTGGAGCTGGAGGGCCCGGTCGATGACGCCGCGCTCGCCCGTATCCGCGAAGCCGCCGAGACCTTTCTCGCCAACACCGTGATCGAGGACTTCACGGTCCGCGTCGAGGAGGAGGGCAAGTGACCACCCGCGTCGGCGTCGTCACTTTCCCCGGCTCCCTCGACGACCGCGACGCCCAGCGCGCGGTCCGCCTCGCCGGCGCCGAGCCGGTCGCGCTGTGGCACCGTGACAAGGATCTCCACCAGGTCGACGCGGTCGTCCTGCCGGGCGGATTCAGTTACGGCGACTATCTGCGCTGCGGCGCGATCTCCCGCTTCTCGCCGGTGATGGAGACCGTCATCGAGCAGGCCAGGGCGGGAATGCCGGTTCTCGGTATCTGCAACGGCTTCCAGGTGCTGTGCGAATCGCACCTGCTGCCCGGCGCGCTCACCCGCAACGACTCGCTGCACTTCGTCTGCCGCGACCAGAAGCTGCGGATCGAGAACAGTGGCACCGCCTGGACCCGCGATTACGCGGCCGGCCAGGAAATCGTCGTCCCGCTGAAGAACGGTGAGGGCCGCTTCGTCGCCGACGAGCACGTCCTCGACGAGCTGGAGGCCGAGGGCCGGGTGGTCGCCCGTTACCTCGACGTCAACCCCAACGGTTCGTACCGCGACATCGCCGGCATCACCAACGCCGCCGGCAATGTCGTCGGCCTGATGCCGCACCCCGAGCACGCCGTGGAGCCGCTCACCGGTCCCACCACCGAGGGCCTGGGCTTCTTCACGTCCGTCCTGAAGCAGCTGGTGAACGCCTGATGAGCCTCGACACCGTCAAGAACGCCGAGCAGACCCCGGACGCCGCCCAGCCGTGGGCCGAACTCGGCCTCAAGCAGGACGAGTACGCGCGCATCCGGGAGATTCTCGGCCGCCGCCCGACCGGCGCGGAACTCGCGATGTACTCGGTCATGTGGTCGGAGCACTGTTCGTACAAGAGCTCCAAGGTCCACCTGAAGCAGTTCGGCGAGAAGAAGCCCGAGACGGACGCGATGCTCGTCGGCATCGGCGAGAACGCCGGTGTGGTCGACGTCGGCCAGGGTTACGCGGTCACCTTCAAGGTCGAGTCGCACAACCACCCGTCGTACATCGAGCCCTACCAGGGCGCGGCCACCGGCATCGGCGGCATCGTCCGCGACATCCTGGCGATGGGCGCCCGCCCGGTCGCCGTGATGGACCCGCTGCGGTTCGGGGCGGCCGACCACCCCGACACCCGGCGCGTGCTGCCCGGGATCGTCGCGGGCATCGGCGGCTACGGCAACTGCCTGGGCCTGCCGAACATCGGCGGCGAGGTCGTCTTCGACTCCTGCTACCAGGGCAACCCGCTGGTCAACGCGCTGTGCGTGGGCGTCATGAAGCATGAGGACATCCACCTCGCGCAGGCCTCCGGCGCCGGCAACAAGGTCATCCTCTACGGTGCCCGCACCGGCGGCGACGGCATCGGCGGCGTCTCGGTGCTCGCCTCCGAGACCTTCGACGACAGCAAGCCGGCCAAGCGCCCGGCGGTCCAGGTCGGCGACCCGTTCCAGGAGAAGCTCCTCATCGAGTGCACCCTGGAGATCTTCCGCGAGAAGCTCGTCAAGGGCATCCAGGACCTCGGCGGCGCCGGGCTCTCCTGCGCCACCTCCGAGCTGGCCTCGGCCGGCTCCGGCGGCATGCGGATCGACCTCGACACCGTGCACCTGCGCGACCACACGCTCTCGCCGGAGGAGATCCTCATGAGCGAGTCGCAGGAGCGCATGTGCGCCATCGTCGAGCCGGAGAAGGTCGCCCGCTTCCTGGAGATCTGCGAGAAGTGGGACGTCATCGCGAACGTCATCGGTGAGGTCACCGACGGCGAGCGGCTGGAGATCTACTGGCACGGCGACCTCGTCGTGGACGTGCCGCCGCGCACCGTCGCCCACGAGGGCCCGACCTACCAGCGCCCGTTCGCCCGCCCGAGCTGGCAGGACGCGCTGCAGGCCGACGCCCCGACCGCCGAGCGGCTGGCCCGCCCGGCCACCGGTGAGGGCCTGAAGGCCGACCTGCTGAAGGTCGCCTCGCACCCGAACCAGGCCTCCAAGTCCTGGATCACCGACCAGTACGACCGGTACGTGCTCGGCAACACCGTGCTCTCGCACGGCGAGGACTCGGGCATGATCCGGATCGACGACGAGACCAACCTCGGCGTCTCGGTCGCCACCGACGGCAATGGCCGCTACACCAAGCTGGACCCGTACACCGGTGCCCAGCTGGCCCTCGCCGAGGCGTACCGCAACGTCGCGGCCGGCGGTGCCAAGCCGCTCGCCGTCTCGGACTGCCTCAACTTCGGCTCCCCCGAGGACCCGGACGTGATGTGGCAGTTCGCCGAGGCGACCCGCGGTCTGGCCGACGCCTGCCTGACCCTGGGCACCCCGGTGACCGGCGGAAACGTCTCGCTGTACAACCAGACCGGCGAGGTCGCCATCCACCCGACCCCGGTGGTCGCGGTGCTCGGCGTCATCGACGACGTCACCCGCCGCACCCCGGTGGCCTTCGCCGAGGAGGGGCAGCTGCTCTACCTGCTCGGCGACACCGCGGACGAGCTGGGCGGCTCGGCCTGGTCGCAGGCGGTCCACGAGCACCTGGGCGGCCTGCCGCCCGAGGTCGACCTGGAGCGCGAGCGGCTGCTCGGCGAGATCCTGATCTCCGGTTCGCGCGACGGCATGATCGACGCCGCGCACGACCTGTCCGACGGCGGCCTGGGCCAGGCCCTGGTGGAGAGCTGCCTCAAGGGCGGCCGGGGCGCGCGGATCGTCGTGCCCGAGGGCATGGACCCCTTCGTGTTCCTGTTCTCCGAGTCGGCCGGCCGCGCCGTGGTGGCCGTGCCGCGCAGCGAGGAGCTCCGGTTCAACGACATGTGCACCGCGCGGGGCCTGCCGGCCACCCGGATCGGTGTGGTCGACGGTGACGCCCTGGACGTCCAGGGCCAGTTCACCGTCTCGCTGGCGGAGCTGAAGGACGCCCACACCGGCGTCATCGAGGCCCTGCTCGGCTGATCCGCCGTCCGACGGCCCCCGGGCGTATGTTGGGGGCCATGCCTGCCAAGTCCCGTACCTACCGGCCCGCCACGGTGCACGCCGCGCTGGTGGCGCAGATCGAGGCCCTGCGCGCGGCCGTCCACCGGCTGACCGCCGCCGAACTGGAACGGCCGACCCGGCTGGGGCAGTGGCGGGTGCGGGAGCTGGTGGCCCATCTGGGCCTGCTGCTGGAGCGGCTGCCCGGGCACCTGGACGCCCCGGTGCCGCCGGCGCCGCCGATCACCCTGTCCCGGTTCACCGAGCTGACCGGGACGGTCGCCGAGGCGGTCGACACCGATGTGACCGGGTACGCCGCACAGGAGTTCACCGGCCCGCCCGGGCAGGTGGCCGCCCGCTTCGAGCGCGCGGTGGCCGCCGCCCTGGCCGCCCTGGCCGCCGTGGCGGACGCCGCCCCGGTGCGGCCGGTGGCGATGCGCTTCGGCCCGATGCCGCTCACCGAGTTCCTGGTGACCCGGCTGGTCGAGACGGTGGTGCACGCCGACGACCTGGCCGACGCGCTCGGCCCGGAGCCGTTCCCGCACGACCGGCAGGCGGTGGCCGCCGTCACCAGGATGCTCGCCGACGCCTTCGCGGAGCGGGTGCCCGGCGGCGCGGTCGAGCTGCGGGTGCCGCCGTACGCGGTGGTGCAGGCCGTCGAGGGGCCCCGGCACACCCGGGGCACCCCGCCGAACGTGGTCGAGACCGACCCGCTGACCTGGATCCGGCTGGCCACCGGGCGGGCCGGCTGGGAGGCGGCGGTCGAGGCCGTGACGGTGTCCGCGAGCGGCGAGCGCAGCGACCTGCGGGCGTACCTGCCGCTGCTCGGCTGACCGGGGAGGCGTCGCGGGTGTGTTCCGGTCACCGGCCCGGCGCGGGACGGCTCAGGGGACCGCGGGGCCGCTGAGGTAGCCGCCGTCGGTGCCGTACGGCCAGGCGTTGGGCGCGCAGCCCTTGAGCCCGTAGATCTGCTGCATCATCGCGGGCGCGGGCTTGCCGGGGCCGGGGCAGGTCTCGTGGCCGTGGCCGATCCGGTGGCCGACCTCGTGGTTGATCACCAGGGCCCGGTACTCGTCGATCGGGCCGTCGAACTGGGGTGAGCCGGTGGTCCAGCGCTTGACGTTGACCAGCACCTGGCTGCCGACGTTGCAGTTCACCTCGCCGTGGGTGTCGAGCCCGGCGGCGCCGCAGATCCGGTCCACGGTGGCGGGGGAGGCGATCTTCACGGTGAAGTCGTAAGCGCCGTCGGCGACCCGCTGGAAGCCGTTCTTCCGGTCGTTGGTCCAGCCGCGCCGGTCGGCCAGGATGCCCTGGATCTGCTGGGCGGAGGCCGCCGGGTCGATGCCGATGCCGTCCTCGACCTCGACCCGGTAGCGCCGGATCCGGCCCTTGCCGACCGGGTCGGCGGAGCCCGGGGCGACGGTGAAGGTGCCGGCCCCCTTGACGGGGGCGCCCTCCGCGCCGCCCGGCGACGGGGTGGCGGAGGGGGGCGCGGACGTCGGGGCGGCGGAGGCCGGGGTCGGGGCCGGGGCGGGCGCCGCCGGCGGCGGGGGCGGCGGGGTCGCGGACGGCGTCGCGGTGGCGGGCGGCGGCGTGGTGGCGCCCCCGGGCTGGGCGACCCGGGCTTGGGCGGTCCGGTCGCCGCCGGGCAGCGCGTCGGGGCGGTTCAGCACGAAGACGGTGCCGCCGAGGATCGCCACCGAGGTGACCAGGGCGGCGAGCATGCCGGGCCCGATCCGGCGGCGCGGCGGACGCCGGCGGCGGGAGGCCGCCGCCCGGGGGCGCGTCGCGGCCGTCGCCCGGCGTGCGGGGCCGGCGGCGGTGCGGGATCTGCGGGCGGGGCTGGGTGCGGGCACGCTGGGGCTCTCTGTCGACCGGTGGGGCCGCGAACCCTCGAACTGACGTGCGCTCCCCCTCGCGGGCCCACCCTGACATGGCGGAGTGGTGAATGTCCACGTACCCGGTATGCACGGAACGCACAGAAACCGCCCCCGATGCCCGTGTTCGGGCCCCGGGGGCGGTGTCAGCGGGTGGTCCGGGGGTCAGCCCAGAGTGGCGGCGGCGGTCGGCGAGCTGTCGCGCAGGAACTGCGTGCAGCGCTCCGCCTCCTCCTTCTCCTCGATCGCGGCGGCGGCCCGGCCGAGCGCGTGCAGCGCCCGCAGGAAGCCGCGGTTCGGCTCGTGCTCCCACGGCACCGGGCCGTGGCCCTTCCAGCCGCTGCGCCGCAGCGCGTCCAGACCGCGGTGGTAGCCGGTGCGCGCGTAGGCGTAGGACTCCACGACGCGGCCGGCCGCGAAGGCGTCGTCGGCGAGCTGGGCCCAGGCCAGCGAGGAGGTCGGGAACTTCGCCGCGACCTCGGCCGGGGAGGCGCCGCCGGCCAGCAGCTCCAGCGGAGCGGGCTCGGCGGGCAGGTGCGTCGGGGGCGGACCCCCGAGGAGGTTCTCGTGAATGGTCATGCCCCCCAGTGAACCACCGGGGGGCACGGACCCAGGACCTCGCGCGGGGCGCGGGCCTTACTTCAGGCGGTTGCCGGCCGAGCGCAGCTGCTGCGCGGCCTCGGCCACGCGGGTGGCCATGCCGGCCTCGGCCAGCTTGCCCCAGGTGCGGGGGTCGTAGGTGTTCTTCTTGCCGACCTCGCCGTCGACCTTCAGCACGCCGTCGTAGTTGGCGAACATGTGGCCGGCGACCGGGCGGGTGAACGCGTACTGGGTGTCGGTGTCCAGGTTCATCTTCACGACGCCGTTCTCCAGCGCGGTGGCGATCTCCTCGGTGGTGGAGCCGGAGCCGCCGTGGAAGACGAAGTCGAACGGGTCGGTCTTGCCGTACTGCTTGCCGATCGCGTCCTGCAGCTCGCGCAGCAGCTCCGGCTTCAGCACGACGTTGCCGGGCTTGTACACGCCGTGCACGTTGCCGAAGGAGGCGGCCAGCAGGTAGCGGCCCTTCTCGCCCAGGCCCAGCGCCTCGGCGGTGCGGACGGCGTCGTTGACGGTGGTGTACAGCTCGTCGTTGATCTCGTGCGTGACACCGTCCTCCTCGCCGCCGGTCGGGGTGATCTCGACCTCAAGGATGATCTTGGCGGCGGCGGCCTGGGCGAGCAGCTCCTGGGCGATCGCCAGGTTGTCGCTCAGGGTCTCGGCGGAGCCGTCCCACATGTGCGACTGGAAGAGCGGGTTCCGGCCCTTGGCCACGCGCTCGGCGGAGACCGCCAGCAGCGGGCGGACGTAGCCGTCCAGCTTGTCCTTGGGGCAGTGGTCGGTGTGCAGCGCGACGGTGACGTCGTACTTGGCGGCGACGATGTGCGCGAACTCGGCGAGCGCGACGGCGCCGGTCACCATGTCCTTGTTGTGCTGGCCGCCCAGGAACTCCGCGCCGCCGGTCGAGATCTGGATGATGCCGTCACTCTCGGCCTCGGCGAAGCCGCGGAGCGCGGCGTGCAGGGTCTGCGACGAGGTCACGTTGATCGCCGGGTAGGCGAACTTGCCCGCCTTGGCCCGGTCCAGCATCTCGTTGTAGACCTCGGGAGTTGCGATGGGCATGCGAATCCGCTCCTGTCGGGTTGCGGCGTACGGACGGTGCTGTCCGACGCTGTGTACGCCTTGTGACGACTCCGGGGTACCGGGGCCGGTGCGCGGCTCTGCGGTGCGGCGGACCGGTACCAAGGTTCGAGGCAGCGGCCGCGGTGCGGCGATGAGGGTGTTCGCCACTGCGGGCCGGACGCCGGTGCCATCTTCCCAGAATGCCCACCGGCTCCACCATGCGGCCCGCCTGTCGGGACGGCGGGCGCACGGCGCTCCGCGGAGGTGGGAGCGGGGTGGGACGAAGGGGTGCGACGAAAGGATGAGCGCCCGCTCGGCCCCGGGGGCGAAGCCCTCGTGAAGACGGGCCCGCTATCCTGCGCCGTGTGGACTACAACCAGCTGGCCGTCAATCTGCTCGACGCCAAATCACTGATCTCGTCCCTCGGTGCCATCGGGCTGATCGCGATCATCTTCGCGGAGACCGGCCTCCTGGTCGGGTTCTTCTTCCCGGGTGACTCGCTGCTCATCATCGCGGGCGTGGCCTCCTCCAGCGCCGCCTCGTCGGTGCTCGGCGACAACGCGCGGCTGCCGATCGCGGCCCTGCTGATCGGGGCCCCGATCGCGGCGATCGCCGGCGCCCAGCTCGGGCACCAGATCGGTGTGAAGGTCGGACCGAGGATGTTCGACAAGCCGGAGTCGAAGATCTTCAAGCGCGAGTACGTGCTGAAGGCCGAGGAGTACTTCAACCGCTTCGGCCCCGGCAAGGCCGTCGTGCTCGCCCGCTTCATGCCGATCGTCCGGACCTTCCTGAACCCGGTCGCGGGCACCCTGGAGATGCCGGCCAAGACCTTCTTCCTCTGGAACGTGGTCGGCGGCGTGCTGTGGACCGAGTCGATGCTGCTGATCGGCTACTTCTTCGGCGACGCGCTCGCCCCGGTGATCGACAAGTACCTGATCCCGGCGGTGCTGCTGATCGTGCTGCTCTCGATCTCGCCGATGATCTTCGAGGTGCTGCGCGAGCGCAAGAAGAAGAAGGCCGGCGGCGCCCAGGCCGCCGAAGGCGGCGAGGCCGTCCAGGCCGGCGGTGGCCGGCACCGGCGCGACTGAGCCCGCTCCCGCGAACGGCCGGGGCCCGGTGTGTTTCACGTGAAACACACCGGGC